>DATLQY010000596.1:0-12879 GCA_035534975.1 Pirellulales bacterium | reverse complement strand
GTCCCGGCGCGCCGGGACTCGCTCGAGCGACTCCAGGGCCTCGCCCAGGCGCTCGTTCTTCACCCTCAGCGCGTCGCGGAGCGTGGCTCACATGAAGTGACACGCCCGGCGTCAGTAGATCGAGCGCCTGGTCCTTTTCGCCGTCGATTTGACATCGACTGCCATTATGGCATGATTCTGCAATCGCATCAAAAACGAGCGCTTCGTCCGAAATCGAGCGCTTTTTTTTTCGGATTATACCCTCCCATGGTTATACCTGCGCTTGGCCCGATAACGCCATTCGGGACGCGCACGACCGCCCCGATGGGCCACGCCAGGACGACCGCCGCAAGGACGACTGCCAAGTTGGCATTCAAGATTGTGGCACCCGATGACCAGCCCTGAGACGGACCAGCGGAGCCCGGAGCGTCGCGCGCGTTACGAACGGGTCGCCGCAGAGCCGTGTTTTGCACCTCTTGAACTCCAAGCCGACGCCGCCGCGTCACCGACGACGGTCACAGAACCCGCGCCGTCGGCACCACGACGAATCGCAGCGTTGTCCGGCCGCGATGGGCATTTTTTTCGAAACTATACCTGCCCATGGTTATACGTGACGCGGCCGACAATGTGACATTCTCATCCCCCACCCTGCTCGACCACCGTCCGCAGGTGAGGGACCGAAGGCGCCGTGGCAATGCAGCCATAGCGCCGCCCTGCCGGCCCAAAACGCTGTGCGAAGAAAACCGACTCCGCATCCCCCTACAAAAAGCCGGTGCGACGTCGCACGAGGGGCGAAGGGTGGCGCGGTAACAACCACGCCGCTACGCGGCTTGCTCTCTGGCGTTGGGATGGCGGAGGTCGGTTTTCTTCGCTGCGTTTGCCCCTCGCGCCGTTAACCGAGCACCCGTTGCGCGGCGTCGAGGGCCGCGCGGTTGACTTCGGGGGCGAGCCTCACGGCCAGCGGAACGAGCCGTTTGATCTCGGGGTGGTCCGACAGGGCGACGAGCGCGGTCAACTCGACGCCAAGCTGCCAGAAGCCGCCGCCCAACGGAACGTTCTGGCGCACCAGGCCCAATACGAAGTACGTGTGCGCCTCGGACCAAAAACCGATCACGACCTGCTCGGCGCGGAACGGTTGGGGCAGCACCAACGCCAGTCCCTGACTCGAGAGGTCCTTGGTTACCGCGTGCGTCAACTCATCGACGCAAACTTCGGCGCCGTCGTACGGCGCCAGCAACACCGGCAAGGTCCGGTTGGAACGGTCCTCCCAACGAGAGTCGCCGTCGCTGGGCGACTGGTTTGGGCTGGAAGCGTCGATGAACCGTCGCACCAGCTTATGGACTTCCACGTGTTCGCGGCGCCTGATAAATGAAAACATGGGGTTCCCTTTGTACGCTAAACGCTTTCGCTTTCGCCGCCGCGCCAACGCGTTTGCGGCGGCTTATTTGCAACGACCCGCTTAAAGGCTAAATGACCTTGCACGATCATGGGAATACGGAACGCCACGAGGGCGGTCCCTACAGATGTTTGGCCTCCCATGATCATGCAAGGTCATTTAGGACCTACAGAGATCGTCCCATCTTCGCACCCTAGCCTTTGAGCGGGTCGTTGCTTTTTTGTGCCTGGGAAAGCATAGCTCACAATCCGGCCGGCCTACGCAACCGGCTTTGCCCCCAGTTCGTCCTGCCACTGCTTCAACAGCGCCAGGGCCGCCAGCGGCGTAAGACCGTCGAGTTCGGCCTGGCGGAGCTTTTCCAACAGCGGGTGCTCGGCGGCGGCGAAAAGCGTGAGCTGCAAGTCGCCGCCGGGCCGCACGATGCGGCGGCGGGCGAGCTTCGGCCTGCCACTCTCGTCGAGATGGTCTTGCTCCAGCCGCGACAGTATCTGCTTGGCCCGGTCCAGGACCTCGCGCGGCACGCCGGCCAGCCGCGCCACGTGGATGCCGTAGCTCTTATCGGCCGCGCCGTCGACGATCTGGTGCAGGAACACCACGTCGTCCTGCCACTCGCGCACCGCCACGTTCAAGTTCTTCACGCCCGAGAGAGAGTTGGCCAGATCCGTGAGCTCATGGTAATGCGTCGCGAACAACGTGCGGCAGCCGACGTGGTCGTGGACGTACTCGACCACCGCCCACGCCAGCGACACGCCGTCGTAGGTGCTCGTGCCCCGGCCGATCTCGTCCAGAATCACCAGGCTCCGCGACGTCGCGGTGTTCAGGATGCGCGCCGTTTCGGTCATCTCGACCATGAACGTGCTCTGGCCGCGGGCCAATTCGTCGCTGGCGCCGACGCGGGCGAAGATGCGGTCGGCCACCCCCAACGTCGCCTCGCGCGCCGGTACGAACGAACCCATCTGGGCCAACAGTTGTATCAACGCCACCTGGCGGATGTAGGTGCTCTTGCCCGCCATGTTCGGACCCGTGATCAAGAGCATCAGCCCGTCGTCCGGTCCGGCGGTCACATCGTTGGGCACGAAGGCCCCGGCCGCCATCCGAGTATCGAGCACCGGGTGCCGACCGGCGACGATCCTCAGCACCGGCTCGTCAACCAGCTTGGGCCGGCAATAACCGCGCTCGCGGGCCAGGTCGGCCAGCCCGGCAAGCACGTCGGTCTGGGCCAGCGCGCCGGCGGTCCCCCGCAGCCGGCGAGCGCCGGCCGTCACCAGGTCGCGCAGTTCGAGAAACAGCTCGTGCTCAAGGTCTTTGGCCTTCTCGTCGGCCGTGAGCACCTTCTCTTCGTATTCCTTGAGCTCCGGCGTGATGTAGCGTTCGGCGTTCTTGACCGTCTGTTTCCGAATGTAGCGATCGGGCACCTTGTCGCGGTGCGTGTTGGTGACCTCCAGGTAGTAGCCGAAAACGCTGTTGAAGCCGACCTTCAGGCTTGGTATCGCGGTGCGCTGCGCCTCCTCGGACTGGTAGCGTGCGATCCATTGCTTGCCGCCGGTGGTCAGCTCGCGCAGGGTGTCGAGCTCGGCGCTGAAGCCCGGCCGGATGAAGCCCCCTTCGCGGCTGACCAGGGGGCACTCTTCCTCCAGCGCCGCGTCGAGCCGGCCGCGGATGTCGGGACAAAGATCGAGCTCGGTTTCAAGACGCGTCAACAGCGCGCTTGCGCGCGCCGTGAGCTTGGCCTTGAACACCGGGAGTGTTCGCAGCGTGCGGGCAAGATGGTTCAAATCGCGGGGGCTGGCGCGGCCGGTGGTGACGCGCGCCAGCAGCCGCTCGACGTCGTAAACCCGCCGTAGCTCATCGCGCAGCTCCTCGGTGAGCTTGGGATGGGCCACCAGCTCGCCGACGGCGTCGAGCCGTTCGTCAATCGCGGCGGCGGCCGTGAGGGGGTTTGCCAGCCAATCGGCCAGGAGCCGGGAGCCCATCGCCGTCGCCGTGCGCGCGAGCACGTCCAAGAGCGACCCGTCGCGGCGGCCCTCGCGGAGCGTGCGGGTGATCTCCAGGCTGCGGCGCGTGGCTTCGTCGATTTCGAGCGAGTTGCCTGGCCGGTACGGAACGAGCCGGTCGATGTGCCCCAGCGAGGTCTTTTGCGTCTCGGCAAGGTAGTCGAGGATCGCCCCGGCCGCGCGAATCGCCGGCACGTCGATCGCTTCGAAACCGAAACCTTCGAGCGTTTGCGTGCCGAAGTGCTTGGCCAGGGCTTCGCGCGCGGCGTGGTGCGAGAAAACCCAATTGGGCCTGCGCGTGACGACGACCCGCTCATCGAACCGCGCCGGGGGCAATTGGGCATCCTCGGCCAGCAGGCACTCGACCGGCGCGATACGCGCCAGCTCATCGGCGAGCCGGGCGGGCGTGACCTGGGCGGCCAGAAAGCGGCCGGTCGATAGATCGACCCAGGCCAGGCCGACGATTTCGCCGGGCACGAGCGCCGCCAGGAAGTTGCTCTCTTGCGGGTCGAGCAGCGCGTCGTCCGTAACGGTGCCGGGCGTGACGACGCGCGTGACTTCGCGTTTGACCAGGCCCTTGGCCAGCTTGGGATCTTCAACCTGATCGCAGATGGCGGCCCGCAGGCCGGCGGCGATCAGCTTGCCCAGGTAGCTATCGAGTTGATGGTGGGGAAAGCCGGCCATGGGGACCGGGTTTTCTCCCTTGTCGCGGCTGGTCAGGGCCAGGTTCAGCACGCGGGCCGCCAGCTTGGCGTCGTCATGGAACATCTCGTAAAAATCGCCCATGCGAAACAGCAGGATCGCGCCGGGGCACGCCGCCTTGGCGTCCTCGTACTGCTGCATCATGGGCGTGTTGGCCATGTGACGGACCGGCAAGGGTGTTTCGGAAGGGATCGTGGCGACTCGCGAGGCAATGCTAGCAAATGGCCGAGCCCAGAGGTAGTGGCGGGTTGAGATTACCATCACTTCGAAGAGGCTGGTATCGAAGCACTGCTCCGCCGTGACCCACCTTGAAAAAATCGCTGTCGCGTTCGCGCGCGAGTACTTTTCGATTGACGACGGCCAAGACGATGGGCTAATGTCAGAGTATGCTCAACGCCCCCCCGCGGCCGTGCCGGGTGCCGGGGCCGACCGACGTGAAATAGGCAAAGGATCAAAATGTCAAGGCAGTGGTTTTACTCTCATGGCGGAGTGAAGCGAGGGCCTGTTTCGCCTGAGGAGCTCCGGCAACTTGCCGCCAGCGGACAACTGCGACCGACCGACTTACTGCGGCGGGATGGGACGCTCAAGTGGCGTTTGGCCGCCAAAGCGAGGGGCTTATTCATGCCATCGGACGCTACGAAATCTCCGTAGTCGGTCCTTCGCGCCGCAAGTCAGCATGAGGACGAACACTCCCCGACAAGACAACGCCGCGCGAACTGCCGCCCGGGTCATGGTTCGACGGGCACGGTCTGATCTGGCGTTTGGACCAGCAGCGGTCGAATCGCGGTGGCCTGGACCGCATCGTCGATGCCGTCGCCCTGGAGGATCTGAATTGCCCGGTCTTGGATTGTTGCTCGTTCCTTTTCCTCGACGAGGCGCGGTTCCAACTTCGCAAGGTGGTCGAGCAAATTCGTGTTCAACTCGTCGATCATCGGCCTCAAGTCCGTTGCCAGGTCACGGACGACGGCGAACTCACCCCGGCCCTCGGCCGTCCAGCGCTCGAAGTCGGCCTGCTGGACCAACTTGCCGGCTTCCATTTGCGCGGCCATGAAATTGCGAGCCAGGTCGCGGTCGAGTTGCAGTACCTCGGCCTGTTCCTCGATATCAGTAAGAACCGCCTGTTCGCGGACGGGATCGGCGATTGGCCTGCCGTGGTTCCATTTCCAACGGGCCACGTCGTGCATCACGAGGAGCCGTTGCCGCATCAAACCGACCAACGCATCGACGACCGATTCGACTTCGGCCATGTCGGCGCGTGGTGACCGTGGCAGCGTCGCCGGCACCGGTCGCGGGTCGGTTCCACAACCGGCCACTAGCACCAGCCCGAGCCAGATGCCGGCGAACCCATGGCTTTTGTCGGACCGCGCCGCTTCCTCCGGCCGACTCGTTTCCGTGAGCATATCGCCAACCCATGAAAAAGCGAGAGCTTGCCGACGCCATGGGGGCGTCCAATCAGGTATTAGGATACCCTAGCAGGGATCTCCCATCCAGCGCGCCATGTCGCCCGCTCACCGCTTGGAGGGATGTTGCCGGCCGACGACGGTGAGGATATTCTGGGGCCACTGGGGCATTTGACCAACATCACGGGAGATTCGCAACCATGTCAAAACGCCGCTCCTCACCCAAGACCGACCTCGTCCTGGAGTACCTCGCCTCGCACCCCGCGACCACGACGAGCCAGATCGTGAGCGACCTCAAGGCCCACGGCATTTCCGAATCGTTGGTCTCCAAGGTCAGGCAAGAAGCGGGGCGCAAGGTCAAGAGTGGCGCCAAGAGGAAATCCCCCGGCGGCACCAAGGCCGAAGCCATCCGCACGGTAGCCAAGAGCTTGCCGAAACCCTTCCGACCCCGTGACGTGCGCGTTGAATTAGCCAAGCAAGGTATCGATGCCACGACCACGTTCATCGGCAAGGTGCTCAGGAGCGCGGGCATGAAACGGAAGCGGCGCCGCAAGGCCGCGGCTACCGGCGCGGCGCCAGCGGTCGCAGCCACCTCCGCCTCGCTCTCGATCGACGACCTGGTGGCCGCCAAGAAAGTGGTCGGCCAGGTCGGGAGTATCGAGAAGGTGCGGGAGGCGCTGGCGGCGCTCGCGCGGTTGAACAATCCGTGACGTGCCATTCAGACGTGCGTGTTCCATGAAAGAATTGCTCTGCTTGACAGTCGTTGCATTTTGGCTGATGGGCTTGACCGCCTTTCCAGGGCGGGCGGAGGATCTGCTTCTCTTCGATTTCGAGGAGCCCGTCGATCTCAAGGGCTGGACGAACCTGGAGCTTGCCGATGCCAAGGTAAAGGAGCCGGCCGCCCTCATCGAGCGCCCGGCCGACGGGGCCTCGTCGGGCAAGCACGCCCTGAAGATCACGTTCGGCGGCGGAACGTGGCCGACGCTCACGACCACCAGCGTGCCGGCCGATTGGACCGCGTGGCACACGTTCAAGGCCGATGTCACGGTGGGCCGGCCGTGCGTGGTCGGCTTCACGGTGCTGCAAGAACGCAGCCAGCGCGGCAACGGCTATGAGGAAGCGGTGAGTCGGTGGACCCGGACGGCATTTCTCAAGGCCGGCAAGAACGAGGTCTCAGCCGCGCTCAGGCCGGATTACGGCAACGTCCTCGATCCCAAGCGCGGCAACGTCGTCCGCTTTGAGATCTTCATGTACAGCCCGCACGCGGGCGAAGCGATCACCGTCGACAACATCCGGCTTTCGACGACGAAGGAAGAACAGCCCGCGGCAAAGATTTCTTTCGCCGTGGCGGGCACCGACTTGATTCTGGACGGCCTCAACGCGTCGGGAGTGTTGTCGGCCGGCGCGGTCATCGAGCTGGGAAAGAAGCTCGCGGTGGGCTGGACCAAAATCGACGACCGGACGGTGGCCCAGCTCGAGGAGGAATTCGCGGCGCAATACGGCGAACTGAAGAGGAAGCACCCGCGCGCGGTACTGGCCGTGTTGCGCGCCGGCGAAACGAGCTACGATCCGGCACAGCCGGACCATGTCTATGCCGGCTGGAAGGAAGCCTACTTTTCGAGCCACGGGCCCGACGGCATGTACCGTACGCGCGCCGAGAACCAGGGCCGATCCGAAACGCAAGAAATCTTCATGCGCCATCGCAGCCCGCTCATGCGCGTGGACCTTGCGAGCATTCCCACGGGGTCACAGATCCTGGCGGCCCGGTTGATCGTGGTACGGGCGACGGACACGGTCGTCGACGATCGCGATCCGCGTAAGAACCCCACGATGTGGGTGGTCGAACCTTGCAACCGTCCCTGGGAGGAGCAAGAGGTAAACGCCTTCGAGTACGCCAAGGACAAGTTCTGGAGAGAGGTCGGCGGCTTTGATTGGGGCGACGATCCCGATTTCTTGCCGGTGTTCCTGGCGCATGGTCCCGGCAGGGGCAAGGTGAACTGGTGGGATTTCACGTTGGCCGTGCGCTTCTGGACGAGCGGCGACCACCCCAACCACGGATTCATGCTCCACGGCGACGCCCGCGACTACATGATCGGCCATACCAGCAAGGCCAAGGAGATCAAGAATCGTCCGGCGGTGCTGGTAATCTACGAGCCGAAGTAACCGGGCGGTGGGCATGCCGTCATTCGAAATCATGGAACGGGATGCCGATCGCGTACCGGATCCCAGATTGGATGCGATCCAGTCCGTGCTTGACCGGCTTCAGGCCGTAAACATCGCCTACGCGAACCAGGCGCGCACGAGTACAGAAGATGACGGCATCACCGAGCCCGGCCGGTGTCAGGCAACGATCGGACGGTTTGCGCTCGGGTTGGTCGCAAAACAAGATCTCGCCGCCGGTGAATTCGTTCGGATCGTTCGTGCCGGAACTCGCTCGCGGACTTAGCACAACTACAAGTTGCAGTGGGAAAAACACGTCGCCACGGATGTCCTGGTGCGGCGCGTTGAACCCGCCCGCCTCGTAGCGCAGCAACAGCGGCGACGGAGCGGTTTGTCCGGCTTCGGCGCAGCGACTGCGGAACCCGGACCAGGTTGGCGGGTACCGCTCCTCACTTCGCAGCAGAAGCTGCCACCGGTTGGCGATTTCCGCAACGTGAGCATAGACCCGACGGCGGATTGCATCGACGAATTTTGGAATGGGCGCGGCGAAGTAACGGTAGACGCCTTTTCCAAATTGGTTCTTGTTCATGGTCACGGTCTTCGCAAACAACCGGTCGTCGTCGAACATCGCCCGTAGCATTTCGCACTGTTCGGCACAGAGCAAATCCGGCACGTGCGCCACGCCGCGCCTGGTCAGGCTGTCGTCAAGTTTCGGCCAATTCAGGCCCTCGATGCGGGTCGCCAGGTCGGAAAGCCCTTCGGACGGCGCATGTTCGCTCCCGCCTTCCTCCATTTGGGGATGCGTTTCCGAGAAGGGACGCGTGTCTGATCCGCACCCGCCGGCGAGCAAGGCCTCGTACGCGGCGAGGGCGTTTTGCAGGCGGTCTGACGTGGGAGCGTGCCGGACCGCCTCACGCTGCAGCGCCACCGCCTGTTCCGCCTTTCCTTGGCGAGCTCGGATCGCCGCCAAGCTCGCGTACGCTTCCGCGAAGTCGGGCGCCGCATGAATCGCCGCCTGAAACGAAGCGGCGGCCTGGTCATCGTCATTCAATTGCAGCAGTAAGTCACCTTGATCGTTCCAAAGTACGGGATTCGCCGGATTAAGTTCGACCGCGCGACGGATCATCTTGACCGACAGGTCGAAATTGCCGTCGTCCGCCGCGTCCCAAGCCTGCTGGGCCAATTTGCCCGCGCGTCGTCGGTTCTTGTCTCGCTGTTTCTTGGCATTCATATCTTCCTCCGGAAGTTCGCGCACGAAGAGCCGCGGCGAAAACGATCACCGGCATCGCTGGCATCGTGCGAAACGAGAGTCTTGTCAGTGCGGAGAATCCCCAGCTTCCGCGTAGAGCCGCGGAATGAAGGTTGCGGGGGGATGCACTAACTGAGGAAGATTTGCGCGTATCGCATATGAACAGGTGACCGTAATCGCCCAAAAGGTTCGCGCGCGATTCGATGAGAGCAGCCCTGCAGCCCGCCGCAAGCCAGGTCGCCGAATTGGGTTAGTGCGGGTTGGTCATTTTTTGCGACTTGGGGGTGTTGACTTTTATCATAACAGCGATAACATATAGCAGAACAGCGGACGGAGGCGGCCTGATGCCCTGGTACTAGTTCCTGTGGGATCCGGAAACCGAAGAACACCTTGCCCAGCATGGTGTCACGCCGAACTGGCTGATTCGGACACGGTCTTGCCCGTTACCGCCTTTGAGGTCCAGGATTAACTCTCCAAAAATCCAAAAGGAGCTCCCGTGCGACAGGCCAAACGAAGTTCGCGAGCGATCTCTGACGCGGAACGGTCCCGGCTCCGTGGGCTGCGCAAGCAAATCGACGCTGAGAAGGACGAGATCATCGCCGAGGCGCGCAAGCAAAAGGCCGCCCATGACGCGGCCGTCGCACGGCTCCGCGACGTGATGCAACTTCTCTGTGCCGAGCGCGGCCGTCAGGGACTAAGCCTTGCCGACATGCAGTTGCGCACCGGCATCGCCCGCTCGGCACTCTCGCGCCTCGAATCCGACTCCGGCGCGAACCCGACCCTGGCGACGATCACGCGTTACGCCGAAGCTCTTGGCAAAGAACTGCAGATTCTGCTCGCCGACAAGGCCCACGGCGCGCCAGCCTGATCGCGCCATGAATCTTGTGCATGGAGCGGGAACAAGGCGGCCACCTACTCGGCAAACGCGTACAGGTGCGCGGCGGTCCTGATGTACAGGGTGTCGTCCGCAATCGCGGGGGTGGCCGAGCAGCGCTCGCCAAGCTCCGGGTTTTCCGCCACGACGACCGGCTTTGGGGAACCGCCCTTCATGACGGTGACGGCGCCGTTCTCCAGCGACATGAAGTAAAGGTGTCCGGCCGCCGCCACCGGAGAGGCGTAGTACCGGCCGGCCGCGGCAATCCGTTCTTGGTACGCCGGCTTGCCCGTTTCGGCGTCGCAGGCAATGACGATTCCGCCGTCCTTGACCATGACGTACTGGCCGCGGTACAGAATCGCCGAGGCGACGTAGGGCAGCCCCTTGGTCCGCTTCCAAAGCGTGTGCGACGCCGTGACGTCTCCCGCTCCGCCGGCCTTGAGCGCGAACGCGCTGTTCTTCCCCTCGGACATGAATTTGATGATCGCTTCGAATTCCTCGCGGCTGACCTTTCCATCCTTGTTCGTGTCCTGGTTGTCGAAGAAGCCTTGGAAAGCCTTCTCCCCCTCGGCCCGCGAGATCGCGTCGTCGTGGTCTTTGTCGAGATCCTTCAGCAGGGAGTCGAACGACGGCATGGCGGGCCCCGTCTCCTCGGCGCCGCCGGACGACGCTCCGGCGAAGAACAGCTTGCCGTCGGCGGCGACCGGCGACGAGCAGCACCCGGACGGGATGCCGACCACCGACCACTGTTCGTCGCCGGACATGAGGTCGTAGCCGACCATCCGCACGTGCCCGGCCGCAGCCACCTGCTTACCCTTCGGGGTATCCCACACGACCGGAGTGCACCAGGAGGCGGTCGAGGTCCGCTTCTGTTCCCATTTGAGCGAGCCCGTCGCCGCGTCGAGCGCGACGATTTTCGGGTCCTTCGTCTCATCCCTGACGAGAACCACGGCGCCCTCCGCGAAAATCGGGGAGACGCCGCTGCCGAAGCCGCCGCCCGTGACCGCCGTCGGCATCTCGAACCGCCAGATTTCTTTTCCCGACAGGTCGTAGCAGAAGAGTCCGCAGGAGCCGAAGTACGAAACGATGCGCTCACCATCGGTGGCGGGCGTCGACGCGGCCGGGCTTCCTTCGGTTTTGTGGAACACCTCGATGTTCTCCGCCGGGGCCTCGGTCCGCCACGCTTCCTGGCCGTCGACACGGCGGTACGCGATGGTGTAGAGCTTCCCGTCGTCAAACGCGGTGATCACGAGGTTGTCGCCGGCGACGATCGGCGACGAGATGCCGGCCGGTGCCGGCACTTTCCACTTCACGTTCTTTTCCGGGCCGAATTCGGCGGGCGGCTTTTGCCCGTCGGCGACGCCCGAACCGTTCGGCCCGCGGAAACGGGGCCACGCCAGCGGTTCGTCGGCGCCCTGGCCGACCCCTGAGAACATCGCTACCGATACCAACGCGATCAAACTCTTCATGGCTTCTCCTTTGCTACCCTGTGAAACCGTGATCATATCCGCGCCGCGCCGAGCCCGCCAGCGCGAATTCGACGGGGCACCGGGCACCGTAGTCGCCTAGCCATACGCAGAGCGCGGTCACGACGATGAACATCGTCGCCAGGCTGAACTGAGCCCAGCGCCGCTTCGGTGTCAGCAGGGCAACGAGCTTGGCAAGGGCATCATTCATACTTCACGCGGCCAGCAATGAGCCATTTAATCACGAGAGAGAGTGGTGGCTGGTGGCAGAGCATAAGTGATGCCCCGTCTAGATAACGACCGGGGCATCGCCAGGCGCGGCGAGCCGGCCGACGGCGATGGGTTTGACGCCGGAGACGTGTCTATTTCGCCTTGGCCGCGATCTCGTCCCAGGTGCAGCTCTTGATATCGAGCTTGAATTCGGCCAGCGCTTCGCGCGCCTCGGTGATTTGTACGGCCTCCCCCGGCACACGAGTCACGGAAAAATCGGCGTCGTTACCATAAAAATGCACGGCGAACAACCCGCCGTAAGGACCGTTATCTTTTTCGAACCAGAGCTTTGCCTTCAATCCCTTGCGTTCGACATAGATGCGGCGGACTTGACCCGTTTTTGGGCTGGTCCAGCGGAGGAGCTTGGTCATGAAGTCGTCTCCCTGTCGTCGTGAACATGCCCAATAGCATGCCGCGCCGCTGGTCGGAGGGCAAGAGGCCCCAGCTCGCCCCCACGGCCGGGCTCGTCGATGGCGCCGTGCGCCACGAGCGGCGCCACGAGCGCCGGCCGCCATTTCTTCGCGATTGCCAGCGGCGTGACCGCGACGCCGGTTCCCAGGTGGACATCGTCACAGGCCAGGGTCGCGCGCAGCGGATCGCACGCGGGCGTATTGCAATCGGCGCCGGCTTTCAGCGCCAGCGCGAGGATTTTCGGGCGGTTGCGGTACGTCGCGACCCAGACTAGCGTGCGGTTGTGCATGCCGCGCCGGCTGGCGAGCGTTGGGTCGTTCGCCAGCGCCACGCGGACATTTTCCGCGCGTCCCTTGGCGGCGTCGTCCAGGAGCGTTTCGAACCGCAGTTGCGCCGGATCTTGGACGCCGTCGCAGCTTCTGCGAAGTTCTCTGGTTTGCGTCTCGGGACTGTGGATCATGGCCTTGGCGATGCGCGCAAGCGGCCGCATCATCTGCCGCGCGTCGAGACCGCGGGCAACTAGGGCCTCGCGCATGCAGCGCGGCCAGGCCGCGGCCGCTTTGGGGCTGATATAGCGGTGCTGGTGCCGCCGCAATAGACCACCGGCAAGATCCTCGGAATACCCGCGGCCGCCGCCGAACCATTGCGTGAAGAAGGGCGTCGCCTCTCCGCTGTTGAAGTGCGGAAACGCCACGCGCAGCAATTCGTCCCGTTCGATGCGGCGATAAAGATCGTAGATCAGCGCAGCCACGCCGTCGTTGCCGCCGACTGCCTTCCAGAGTTCCGCGCTAGGATACGCGACCAGCGGTTCCCCCCGATGGCGCAATTCCTTTGGAATCGAGTCTTTGGCCTGGATTTTCAACTGGGGCGGGTTGACATGAGGGGATACGTTTGGGCTTAATCTCGGCCGACTCCGAGCGCGTCGGCCACTCGGTTGACATAGTTGAACCAGGCGGCGATCAGCGTGATTTGCAGGAT
>DATLQY010000595.1:0-10753 GCA_035534975.1 Pirellulales bacterium | reverse complement strand
CTGATCATCAGCGTCCAAGGGCGGAGCCATAAGTATTTACTCCACGAGATTCCCACGGCGCTGGCGGTAGAGCTGGCCGAGCGCTGGCTCGACAAGGGCGACAAACACACGCCCGTCGTCATCGGCGCATTCCTTCTGGCCGATCCCAAAGGAGACGATCAAGAGGCCCGGCGGCTCTTCGAGCAAGCCGCCGACAAAGGCGCCGACGTTGCGCCGTTTTTGAAGGAATTGGAAGACCGGGCACGCTAGCGGAACCCGTACTCGCGGTTGGTCTCGTCGAAGTCGTCGTCGGTGTAGCCGTTGTCGAGTTCCAAGCCGAGGTAGCTGTATTCCTCAGCCAGAAGCGGCTTTCCGCCCGCTTCCGTGGGCCATTCATAGGCCTCGTAACGGACCGGAAGGCCGAGCTCGTCGTCGATGAAGAGCTTGGTAAGCTGGAACGGCGCGTCGCGGTGACGTTTCCGCCGCAAGGCTTCGACGCAGGCGCACTCGCGGCTGTTGATCTTGGCGCCGAGCAGCACGCGGGTACCGCAGGGGACGAGTTTCAGGTCACGCTCGTACTCCCGCAGCCAGCTCTCAGCCATCCGCTTGATTCCCAGTTCGGTGATTGGGTAGCGGTTGCCTTCCATCGCCATGCGGCCCGTCGTCTTGAGAGGGACCGTGCCCACGATCTTTCCCCTAATTCCGGCGGGATGGGCCAGCATCTTGCCGTCGTTGCGCCCGTCGACGTAGAGCACCTCCTGCCCGTCGACCCGCTTGGGCATCTGGTAACGAAGGTAGACGCTGAACGGCTCGTGCCGCAGCCGCAATGTCATCGACTCGCGCTCGCCGAGCTTTCCGCGGATCCGTTCGCGCTTTTGCAGCGTACACTGATAGTCCTTCACGCCATCGAGCGCTTCCAGGCAGGCTTTTACGCGGCGGACGGCCTCCGGCGGCTCATCCCGCTCGCGCTGGCCGTTGGCGGCGGTCGACAGGCAATCGACGGCGAGCAAAGCCAACGGCAATGCCACACGAATTCCACGCAGCAGAGGATCAACCATCGCCCACGCTCCGTGGTAAACGGCCTCAAACGGCTAGCTTCACGTTTTGTCCGCTTTTTCGCCGGGGCCGTCAAGTCCACAAAACAACCAACCAAGCGCCCTTGACCCCCGCGCCGGCCGTTCCTATACTCCCCGCCCCGATCACCCCCCTGCGCTTGCGGCGGTCGGCACTTCGCAGACTACAACTCTCAAACGGTTTATGGAGAAACCGCGATGACTGGGAACCAACGAGAAAAGGCCCTGCCCGAATCGGCTGGATGGAAACGGCGGACGGGTTTGTTGACCAGCGGCCTGCTCGTTCTGGCGCTCGCGATTGCAGTCCGCTTTGCCAGCCCGCCCAAAGAGGCCGCCGGCGCTCCCAAGGACAAGGCCGCCGCGAACAAGGCCAAGAAGCGCGCACCTGCCGACGATTCGCAATCGCACGAGTTGGCGGCCCCGGAAAAGCCCAGCATCGTGGCCGTGGTCAACGGGCAGCCCATCAGCCGCAACGAGCTGGCCCAGGAATGTCTCAAGCTCTTCGGCGACGACGTGCTCACGACGCTGGTCAACAAACAACTGATCGTCGAGCACTGCAAGGTCCGCAAGATCGAAGTCACGCACCAGGAGGTCGCGGCCGAAATCGATCGCATGGCCCAGCGGTTCGGGCTGCCGACCGACCAGTTGCTGAAGATGCTCAAGGAAGAGCGGCACATCACTCCCGACCAGTACGCTAAGGAAATCATCTGGCCCGCCATCGCCCTGAAGAAGCTGGCCAAGGAGCGATTGACGGTCAGCGACAAGGAAATCAAGGAAGCCTATGAGGTGATCTATGGTCCTTCCGTGCAAACGCGTTTGATCGCCTGCAAGACGGAGGCTGACGCGCGTAAAGTGAGGGCCTTGGCACTCAAGAACCCCGATGACTTCCCCAACCTGGCCAAGAAACATTCCATCGACCCGAGCGCCAGCGCCAAGGGCTTGATCCAGCCGATTCACAAACACGAAGGGAACCCCGAGATGGAGCGCGCGGCGTTCTCTCTCAAGGTCGGCGAGATCTCCGACGTCGTCAAATTCGGCCAGCACTACGTGATCTTCAAGTGCGAGGCGCACCTGGACGCGCAGAAGGTGCGGATGACGGAGGTGCGCGAACGCCTGATCGAATCGATTCAGGATAACAAGCTCCGCGACGAATCGACGGCGTTGTTCAAGGAATTGGAAGAAAAAGCCAACTTCCAGGACGTGTTCAACGATCCCGCGAAACGGAAGAAGCACCCGGGCGTGGCGGCCTTGATCAACGGCCATGAGATCACGATGCGTGAACTGGCCGAGGAATGCCTCGATCGAAACGGCATCGATGTGCTCGAGGGGATGATCAACCACCGCCTGCTCGAACAAGCCTGCAAGCGCAAGAAGATTGAAATCACCGAAGCCGACATGCAGGCCGAGATCGAGCGGGCCGCGATCGCCATGGGCAAGACCAAGAAGAACCGAAGGGGCGAGGATGTGGCCGACGTCAAAGCCTGGCTCGAGGATGTCGAAGAGAATCAAAAGCTTGCGATCGATGTCTACCGCGACCAGAGCGTCTGGCCCTCTGCCGCGCTCAAGAAGCTGGTTGGCAAGGACGTCGAGATCAGCGACGAAGACATGCGAAAGAGCTACGAGGCTAACTACGGAAAGCGCGTCAGGTGCCGCGCGATCGTCTTCGATCGCGAGCGCAAGGCCCAGGAGATCTGGACCCGCTTGCGCGACGAGCAAGCGTCGGAAGAATTCGCCGCGCTCTCGGATAAGGAATTCGCCGCGCTCTCACTGCGAAAATTCGCCGAGGCGGCATCGACTTTCTCGGTCGACCAGGGCAGCCATGACGCCCAGGGCCAAATCCCGCCGATCGCGCGGTTCGGCACCGACCCGCACATGGAAAAAGAGGCGTTCTCATTGCAGCCGGGCGAAATGTCCGGCGTGATCCAAGTTGCCGACAAGTTCGTGATTCTCTATTGCGAGGGCTACACCAAGCCCGTCAACACGACCTTCGACGACGTCAAAAAGGAGATCATCGCCGACCTGCGGGAAAAGAAGCTGCGCGTCGCGATGGCCCAGCAATACACCAGGCTCGCCGATTCGGCCCAGATCGAAAACTACCTGACCAACGTCACGAAATCGCCCGAAAAGGGCAACCCCGTCGACAAAATTCTCGGCAGCACCGGCCTGCTGGCCGAGCCCGAGCCGGCCAACGACGGTGCCGACGGCAAACGCGCGCGCAAGACCATCAAGACCGTCAGCCAGCCCAACAAGGGCGCCCTGCGCGAGTAGTCCTCGATCCGCCCCGCTTGTTCCCACGATCCGCCGACCCATTGCATGGGTGCCCCGAACCCGTCTTCGGCCGCTCTGCCACTTGTTCCCACGCTCTGCCGACCCATGGCGCGGGTGCCCCGAACACATCTTCGGCCGCTCCGCGGCCTCGCAATGACCAAGCGCTGCCGACTCCTCGCGACACCTCGCAAGGCAAAGACCGTCCGTGGCGTTCCGAGGAGCTTCTTTCCCTCGCCGCAATTGCGGAGTATGGTTAAGCGTTGTGTTCATCGGCCTTTTTTCCGCTCCGCCTACCCATGGATTCGACTTCCGCCAGCCCCGACCCGACGCCCTCGGCCGGCCGGCCCTTCAAAGTCGAGCTGGCCGACCGCATGCACCGCTTGCCCCCCTACCTGTTCGGCAAGATCAACGCCCTGCTCTACCAGAAGCGTCGGGCGGGCGACGACGTGATCGATCTGGGAATGGGCAACCCCTCGGATCCGCCCCAGGAGTTGGTCATCGAAAAGCTGATCGAGGCGGCCCGCGACCCTCGCAACCACGGCTACAGCCAATCGCTGGGGATCATGAACCTTCGCCGCGAGGTGGCCGGCAAGTACCTCCGCAAGTACGGCGTTCGGCTCGATCCCGAACGCGAGGTCGTCGTCTGCCTCGGCTCGAAGGAAGGCTTCAGCCACATGTGCCTGGCCCTGATGGGACCGGGCGACACGGCCATCGTCCCCGCCCCTTATTTCCCCGTGCATGTCTACGCCGTGGCTCTCGCTTCCGGCAACGCCATCGCGCTGGAAGTCGCCCACAGCGAACAGTTCCTTTCGAACATCGCCTACACCTGCGAACGGCTCTACCCCAAACCCAAGCTGCTGGTCCTCAACTACCCGCACAACCCTTCGACGGTCACCGTCGAGCCCGAGTTTTACGTCGACGTGGTCCGGCTCGCTCGGCGTTACGGGCTGATGGTGATCAGCGATTTCGCCTATGCCGACGTCGCATTCGACGGGTACCAGCCGCCGAGTTTTTTGGCGGCGCCCGGCGCCTGCGAGGTGGGGGTCGAGTTCACGACGATGAGCAAGGGGTACAACATGGCCGGTTGGCGGGTGGGCTACTGCGCCGGCAACGCCGAGATGCTCAAGGCGCTGGGGACGATCAAGGCCTATTACGACTACGGAATGTTCCAGGCGATCCAGATCGCGGCGATCGTCGCGCTGCGGCACACCGAGGCCGCGGTCGAAGAACAATCGCTGATCTACCAATCGCGCCGCGACGTGCTGGTCGAGGGTTTGCGCCGCATTGGCTGGGAGATCGCCCCGCCGCGGGCGGGCATGTTCGTGTGGGCCAAGGTCCCCCAGCCCTGGGCCGGCCGGATGGACACGATCGCCTTCGCGATGAAGCTGCTTGAAGAAGCCGACGTCGCGGCCAGCCCCGGTTCGGGCTTCGGTCCCGCCGGCGAGGGCTACTTGCGGTTGGCCCTGGTCGAGAACGAGAACCGCCTTCGCCAGGCGGTCCGCCAGATCGGCCGCTGTCTGGGTCAACAGGCTGCCGATCACGCTACGGTGTCTTGAGCCGCCCCGCGTCCAACTCCAGGACCTGGGTCGCCAGGGCAATCAGGCGCGGATCGTGCGTCGAAAGCACGACGGTCACGCCCCGGGCCAGCAATTCTTCGAACGACTTCGCCAGGCGTTCGGCGTTGTTCCGATCGAGTTGGCTCGTCGGTTCGTCGGCCAGCACGACCTCGGGTTGGGCCACCAAAGCCCGCGCCAAGGCCACGCGCTGCTGCTCGCCGCCGCTCAAGGTCCCGGCGCGGTCGTGGATGCGGTCGGCCAATTCCAAAGGACCGAGCAACTCGCCGGCGATGCGAAGCCGCTCGGCGCGCGCCACACCGCGAGGGATCAACGGGTACGTGACGTTCTCCCAGACCGGCAAACGGGGCAGCAGTGAAAAGCCCTGAAACACGAACCCAAACCGGCGTCGAATGCGCGCCAATCCGACGTCGGAAAGCCCGGCCAGCGATTCTCCGCGAAACAGCACTTCCCCCGACGTCGGCCGATCCATGGCCCCCAACAGCGCCAGCAAGGTGCTCTTGCCAGAACCCGAGGGTCCGGTGAGCGCGCAGCACGTGCACTCCTCGATGGCCAGGGAAACGCCGGCCAAGGCGCTCAACTCGCGAGCCGAACCGCGCCGGTAAACTCGGGCGACGTCGCACGTCTCGAACAGCGTCATCGCTACCCCTCACCTCATCGCTTCCACGGGCGGCGTGGTGGCCGTCCGCCACGTCGAAGTCAGGCTGCCGCTGTTGACCACGACCCACGAGAGCAAGACGCTCAGCAAAACAGGCACGGGTACGAGCCGAAACGGAACATGCGCTCCGGGCCGCACGTCGAGACCGGGCAGAAACAGCCCCGCGATGCCATAGCCGTTGAAGCCACGCAGCCAAACCCAGACCAAGAGCACGGTCAGCGACGCGCCGGCGAGGGTCAGGAGCAGGCTCTCGACCGTGCCTCGGATGAGGATCTCGTCGGTTTGCCAGCCGATGGCCTTCAAGATGCCGACCTCTCGCCGCCGTTCGGACGAACCGAACCCGCTGGTGACGAACACTGCCAGGACGGCGACGGAGCAGGCCAGCACGCAGTGCAAATGGAACACGCCGTCGCGGTGGGCCGCCGCGCTCGACCAAAGCGCCTCGAAATCGTCCCGGCCGACCACTCGGGCGCCCAGCCGCGATCCGCTGTCTTCGGTCCATTCGACGTGCCGGCGAATGATACCGGCCACCTGCTCGCGCTCGCCCGCGCGGCAATAGACCAGCAGTTCCGTGGCCAATCCTTGCTGGTCGAAGAGCGCGGCCGCCGTGTCGAACGAGGTGAAAATCAGGTTGGCCTGCCAGAGCGGGGCGTCGGGCCTGAAGATGCCGACGACGTGCGAGACGTGTTCCCCGCTTCGATTTCGATAGAAGGGGGGCAACGGTGAGCCGACCTTGAGCCTGAGCCGGGCCGCCAGCGCGCTGCCGACGACCAATTCGTTGCCGCCGTCCTTGTGAAAGAGCCGGCCCTCAATGCACTCCGACACGTCGCCCAGTTTTTCAGGCGAGACGCCGACGACGACGGCGCTGTGCCGTTCCAGACCCAGCACCATCGGGCCGACGATCCGCGGCACGACCTCGGTGACGCCTGCGATCTCGGCGATCTTCTCGACGGCGTCGAGCGGCAAGGGAACGCCGCGGCCGAATTGGCGCCCGGTCACGTACAAGTCGGCCCCGAAGCGCAGCGAGTCGTCGGCCTGCCGCGCAAGGCCGACGGAGATGCCCAGCCCGACCAGGTAGGGAGTCAGCACCGCGACGACGCACGCCGTGGTGGCGACGCTGCGCCAGGGATGCAGCAACATCGACGTCAGACCCGTGCGGGCGATTTCAAGCCAAACCATGCGTGGTCACTCCGCTGGATCGGATGGCGGAGCGGGAAAAATCGACATTGCGTGCCATAGACAGCCGTCGGGGTCGTTCGTCGTGGACCCAAGCGCCGCATGATGATCGGCGGCCAACCTTGCGTCGAACAGCCAGGGGCAGCGCGACAGATCCGTATGGCTCCCTGTGCCAAGCCCGCCGATCAAGGTTTGGAACTGCTGACTGCTCCGTCGTCCCGCCTTGCCGCCAATCGAATCGACCGCCACCAATAGCGCGGCTGCCAGCGATGTCCCGACGATCATCGCGAGCAGGACGCTTTCGGCTTGCGGACCACGTTTCAAGGATCTACGCACGACCCGAAGCACTATCGTTTCTCCAAGTAGGCGAGGACTTCGGCGGTCGAATACCGTTCTTCATTGCCCTGCTCTCGGCGGTCGAGTTCCGCCTCGCCAGCGGCCGGCGAAACCGCTTCCCATTCTGACGGGTCGATCATGGGAACGAACCGACCAAGGACTCGGCCTGACGGGTCGCACAATTCGATGGGCACCGTAAATTCGTTCAGTTTGTTCGACACGCTGGCATCGAGTGTGATTTGATTCATGCTGCAAGGTCCTTGGCTCGAAAAGTAAGTCCACCTTCCGATCATTCTACCGTGGTTCCCAGGGCCGCCGCAACGTCTTGAAAACATTCCCCACGAAGAAGCCCCAACGAGCCCAACCGGGGCGTGAGTCCACACGCTAAACCGCTGGCTGTAAATCTCACGCTAAGGCGCCAAGACGCAAAGCGAGGAATTGCCGGCGTCGTTGGGGTGCGGGCGTCCCGCCTGCCAGTCCCCAAACCCGCCGACGTTTCGTTAACAATCCAGCGTCAGCAGCGTCGGCACCAGCGTCAGCGGCGAGCCCGGCTGGTTGATCCTGCCCACTGCCCCTCATCTCATTATCCCCTCACCCCATTACCTCATCACCTCATCATCTCATCGTGTTTTCGCGCTCCGCGCTCCGCGCTCCGCGCTCCGCGCTCCGAACTCCGGCCCCTGTTCCCGGAAACCTGTCCCCTGTAACCTATCCTCCCATGCCGCCCGCGATGTGAATGGGTGCAATAACACGCGATGGATCCAGCATGGGTTCGAAACCAGTGGCACGGCCCGATCCCTGGAGTCAACTCCGGACTATCTCGCCCGCGCGGATCGCGCTGGGGCGCGCCGGCGGCAGCCTGCCGACCCATGAGTTGTTGGACTTTCAATTGGCCCACGCGCGGGCGCGCGACGCCGTGAACCACCCTTTCGACCCCGCGGCGTTAGCGGAGCGGATTTCGGCGCTGGGCTTGCCGACGGTCGTCGTGCATAGCGCGGCCGTCGACCGGAGAACGTACCTTGAACGCCCCGACTTGGGGCGGCAGTTGTCGCCGGAATGCGATAGGTCGCTCGTGCCAACCGATCCACCCCCCGACCTCGTGCTGATCGTCTCCGACGGTCTCTCGGCACTGGCCGCCGAAAGGCAGGTGGTGCCGCTTTTCGAAGCGCTCCTACCGCGGGTCCGAACGTCGGGGTGGCGCCTGGCCCCGATCGTCGTCGCGGCGCTGGCGAGGGTGGCGATGGAGGACGACGTTGGGCAACGGCTCGGCGCGCGGGCGGCGGCGATCTTTCTGGGTGAGCGGCCGGGCTTGGGCGCTCCCGACGGCCTGGGCGCGTACCTGGTTTACGATCCACGGCCGGGCCGAAGCGACGCCGACCGGAACTGCGTCTCGAACATCCGGCCCGAGGGCCTGCCCCCGGCGGCCGCCGCCGAGACGATCCACTACCTGCTTGGCGAAACCTTGCGGCGCAAGATCAGCGGCATCGCTCTGAAAGACGAACGGCCGGCGCTGGATGACGCGAGGCATTCGAGCCTGACGAACAGACATATGGATTGATGCCTGCCGGCGACGTGGGAGGCCGATTGTTGCCGTTTGCCTGGGCAAATAGCCCGCCGTGGCATGGCGGCGACAGCGCCGCCGTGCCAGCGATCCAAACAAAAACAACGACCCGCCAAAAGCCTGGGATTGATCCGTAGCGTAAAGTAGCAGGCACACTCCGTGTGCCGTCGCTTTCCACCCGCCGACGTCGATGCGCTCAAGGTTACGGCACACGGAGTGTGCCTACTACGTTGCCGTGTACCGCGGCCCCGCGCAAGCTGCGTCCCAAGAGTCATCGAGCAAGAATCCTAGGCTTTAAGCGGGCCGTTGAAACAAAAAGGCACCCTATGCCGACGAATATTCCACCTCAACCGCTTCGGCGACGTCAACCGTAGCGTAAAGGGTGGCGCGACTGGGACGTCGGCTAGCCAGCCGCTAGCACGGCGTTGGCTGTCGGCGGCGGGATGCCTTTTTGTTCGGATCGCCGTGACGATGGCTCCCGGTTCTCTAACTAAGCGGTTCACTTCTCTTGCTGCTCGCCGGTCGCGGACGACTCTTGCGTTTTCGCCGCCAGATATGCGATCAAGTCGCGAACCTGCTCGGTGGTCAATTGTTGCAACTGCCCCTGCGGCATCATCGACACCGCCGATTCCTCGACCGATTCCACGTCTTCCGTCGCTAAGACCACGCGCTCCGTGGCCGTCTGCACTGTCAGCCTGCTCGCCGTGCGCTCGGCAAGCATGCCGGTGATCACACGCCCATCCTTCGTCTCGATCACCGACATCCGGAAGTCGCGACCGATCTCAGCGCTGGGGTCGATGACGTTCGAAAGCACGTAGTCGAGGTTCGCGCGGTTCGAACCGGTGAGATCTGGTCCGATTTTGCCCCCCTCGCCGTAGAGCACGTGGCAGGTTTGGCAGACCTTGCCGTAGATCCGCCGGCCGTCGTCGAGATCGGCGTTTTTCAGGTACTCCGGCGTGAGCAGTTTCTTGTAGCGGGCAATTTGTTTCTTCGTTTCCGGCGGGCTGTCGCGCACCTCGCCCCAGAGCGCGCGAAGCCGCTCCGTAACCCGCGCATCGCCCAGTGCATGCAGTTGCCGCGCCGCGTAGGCCGACAGGTCGGCCCGGGCGACCTGCTTTTGTTCGACGGCGTCCAATAGCGCCAGGGCGAAATCCTTGCGAGAAGCCAGCGTGGCGATGGCTTCCTGTTTCTCTTCCGCGCTCAGCTCAGCGTACCGGGCGAGGACCTGCCGCGGCGTCGCGGGGTGATCGAGCGAGGCCAGCCCGCGCAGCGCCGTGCGCCGCAGCCCTTGGTCGGCGAGCAGCTCGTGCAACGCCGGCGCAAGATCGACGAGCCCCTTGTCGATCAATGCCTCCAGCGCCGCCTGGCGGTCGGCGAGCGGGACGGTCGGCGAGAACGCGGTGTCGCGCAGGTCGGCCATCGCTTGCAGGTCGCCAAAGACGAGGGCCAGCATCGTCGCGTGCCGGCGCACCAAAGGATCACGGCTCCGCTTGAGCCGCGCAAAAACATCGGGCCATCCCGCGGGCATCGGCACGCTCCTGCGGCCCCGCAATGCCTCGCGCGCCCCCAGCAGCAGATCGCGCTCGGCCGGCTCGCTCACCTGGGCCAAAACGCTCGCAAATTCATCGAGATTGCCCTGTTCGCCCAGGGCCAGCGCGCCGTCCACCATCCGGCGTGCGATGAATTGGCGCACCAACGGAATGCGCGCCGCGACGGTGAGCCGAAGGGCCTGCTCCGGCACCGCCGCCACGAGCGGCTCAATGCCGTACCAGTACATCAGGGGCAAGTTCTGGTCCGCGGCGTCGTCCGCGTGACCCAGCAGTCCCGTGGCGATGTTCGCGCGACGGTCGATCGTCAACCTCTGGAGCGCGGACGCCAGGTAGAGGCGCACCACGGGCGAAGGATCGCTCGCCGCCATCGTAGCCAACTTTTCGAGGACCTCGGCCGGCGGCCCTTCGTTTTCGCACAATTCGTTTTCGCACATGAGTTGAATGGCCCATCCCCGGACGTGCTCGTTGGTGTCGTCGAGCAGCCGCGCAAGGTCCGGCGGATCAAGGCCTCGCGTGACGTGCAGCGCCCAGAGCGCCCGCAGCCGGCGTGCGACGTCCGGATGGCCGGTCAGAATTCG
>DATLQY010000594.1:0-3296 GCA_035534975.1 Pirellulales bacterium | reverse complement strand
TGGAGATGGATGCCTTCCAGCCCCAGCACCTGACGGTGCGAACGGAAGGCGAACGGCAACACGCGCCTGAGGAACTTTCCGGCCTTCGTGTCCTCCGGCGGGATCTGATCGAGCAGGTCGTAGGTCATCACGACCTGCATGGTCACGTCGAGCGGAACGAGCGTTTTGGTGGTGCGCGAGCGGAACACGTCACGGGCCGCCGCCGGATCGCAATAGATGTTGAATTCGGCGGCCGGCGTGATATTGCCCGGCGCTTCGACGGCGCCCCCCATCATGATCAGTTGTCCCACCAGGCCGGCCAGGCTGGGGTCACGGCGAAACGTCGCGGCCAGGTTGGTGAGCGGCCCCAAGGCGATGATCGTGATCGAGTCGGGCGAGCCGCGGATTTCGTCGCTGATCACCTTGTCGGCGGGGTGCTGGTGGTGCAATTCGGCGACGGGAAAACCGGCGTTCCCCAATCCGTCGGCGCCGAAAATGTGCCGCGAATCTACCGGCGGCGCATGTTCGGGCGCGACCGCCGCCCCAATTCGCGGCCAGCGGGGTGGGTCGAGCTGCTCGATGATCGTCTGCACGTTGCGAGTGGCCTGCTCGGCCGAGACATTGCCGGCCACGGCCGTCACCGCCACCACCTCGAAGCGAGGATCGAACAGGGCCATCGTCAGCGCGACGGCGTCGTCAATGCCCGGATCGACGTCGAGAATGACTTTCTTGGTCATGCTGGCACTCGCAGCGGTACACCATCCATGTTACGGATTGTAGGAGCCAGGACGGTGCCTAACAAGGGCCGCTGGGCGGGTTGGAAACCCGCCCCACACGCCATAGGCGAAAACACCCGCGTATTTTATAAAAGACGCGGTCCCTTGCCCGCGACACCGCACGCCCATGATCTTGTTGTCCGTCAACGCCGTCGTCAAACACTACGGTCCCGAGCCGGTGCTCGATGGCGTGACGTTCGAGGTTCGGCCGGGCGAGAAGATCGGCCTGGTCGGACCCAACGGGGCCGGTAAGACGACTTTGCTCAGAATCCTCGCCGGCGGCGAGGACGCCGATTCGGGACAGGTCGAGTTCCACCCTTCGACTCGCATGGAGTACCTCCAACAGCAGCCGGAATGGATCCAAGGCCGCACGCTCTGGGACGAGGCGTTCTCGGCCCTGGAGGAACTGACGGCGCTTGCGCGTGAGGCCGAGGCGGTGGCCCATGCCCTGGCCGCCGCCGGCGACGCCGGCGAGCGAAAACAGCTCGGCAAGCGTTACGACCTCTTGCAACACGAGCTGGCTCAGCGCGACGCCTATCATCTCGACCACAAGGTCGAGCGCGTGCTCGACGGTTTGGGGTTCGAGCGGGCCAGTTTTCGCCGGCCCCTCGAACAACTGAGCGGCGGACAGCAAAACCGGTTGATGCTGGCCAAGTTGCTGTTGCGCGAGCCCGACCTGATGCTGCTTGACGAGCCCTCGAACCACTTGGACATCGACGCCACCGAATGGCTCGAATCGTTCCTGGCCGGTACCCTTCAGGCGGTGCTGGTCGTGAGCCACGACCGTTATTTCCTCGACAAGGTGACGAACCGCACCTTGGAACTGTTCCAGGGTTCCATCGACGACTACGCGGGCAATTTCTCCGCGTACTGGGGCCAGAAGACCGAACGGCTCAAGGTCGCGACTCGGACCTTCGAGAAGCAGCAGGAGCTGATTGCCAAGACCGAGGACTTTATTCGCCGCAATCACTACGGGCAGAAAAGTGCCCAGGCCAAGGACCGCGAGAAGAAACTGGCCCGCATCGAGCGGGTCCGGCCGCCACGCCAGATCGCCTCTCCGTCCATGGGCTTTCCGCCGGCCGACCGCACCGGCGACATCGTGTTGCGTGCCGAGCGCCTGGCCAAGGGGTACGATCGGCCGCTTTTCGCCGACCTTACGTTCGAGATCGAACGCGGCGGCCGGTGGGGCATTTTGGGGCCAAACGGCTGCGGCAAGACGACGCTCTTGCGTTGCCTCGTCGGCAGCGAAACGCCCGACGCGGGGCAGGTTTCGCTGGGAGCAGGCGTAAGGATAGGTTACTACGATCAACTCCTTTCCGGTCTGGACGACGGCCAGCCGGTGGTCGATGCGATCCGGCCGCCCGGCAAGGAGTTCAATGAGCCACAGCGTCGCGGCCTGTTGGCGCGGTTCGGCCTGGTGGGCGATGCCGTGTTCCAAACGGTTGCCAGCCTGAGCGGCGGCGAGCGGAGCCGGGCCGCGCTCGCCAGGCTCGCGGCCACCGACGCCAACTTCATGGTCCTCGATGAACCGACGAACCACCTCGACCTCTGGGCTTGCGATGCGCTGGAACGGTCGCTCAACGAGTTCGACGGCACGGTCCTGTTCGTGAGCCACGACCGCTACTTCCTCAACCGCGTCGCCGACCACCTGCTGGTCGTCGAGCCAGGCCGCTTCCGCGTGATCGATGGGAACTACGACACCTACTTGCATTTCGTCCGCCAGGACCCGCCCGGCGCGGCGGTGAACGCGACCGGCGCCGAGTCGACGAACTCGCGGCTGGCGACGAATGACGCCGGCAAGGTCGTCAAGCCATCGAAGGGGACGGCCAAGAAGCTTCAGGACGAGAAGCCCGCCAAGCGCGTCTGGCGGTTTCCCTATCGCAAGCTCGCGGACATCGAGGCCGAGGTATTCCAACGCGAGTCGCGGATCGGCGAGATCCATGCGGAGCTGGCACTGCCGGAGGTCTTGCGCGATGGCCGGCGAGTCAAGGAACTGCAAGCCGAGCTGGCCGAGGAGCAAGAGGGCCTGGAAACGCTCTACGAACATTGGGAAGAGGCGTCGGAGCGGAACCAGGCATGATGCTGTGGCAAAACTCCCCACCACGCGGTTAGGCACGAATAAATCACCGATAGCATTCCAAGTAGAATTAAGACCAAGAACACGATCGCCATCCACTGGAGGGGACGCAGGGGACCACCGTTCGAGTCACCCCAAATCTGTCGCAGGGCATCTGATGCGTCTTCGACGTCGTCGGAACCATCGTTTTCCGCCCGGATGACTGTCTCAAGAAAAGCGCGAATGACTTGCCGCTCCGCTGGGGTCATCATCCTTCGTGTTTGCCGGGCGGAGAAATGATGGAAGAGCGTTTGGAGCGTATTGAAACGGACCGTCGAGTCTCTGTTCGACGGATCCAGCGAGTAGATCAGGTATGCCGGGCAGTAGTAACCGAAGGCCACTCGTGTAAAAAACGGCAAACTGCAATAGTTACGCTCCAAGACATCGCGAGGTACATCCTCCCAACGCAGACCCTTGAAGTCCCT
>DATLQY010000593.1:0-11851 GCA_035534975.1 Pirellulales bacterium | reverse complement strand
TGCTCCCAAGCTTCACTCGACTCGGCCGATGAGTACACCGCCTGGCGGCGAGAGCTACGCGGCCTTGTCGTGTCTACATGAAGAATCGCTTTTTTCGCGCCGGTTGTCTCACGGCGGAAAAAAAACCTGACTTGGCGGGTTTCCTATGCGGCGCGGGGGTCGTGCCCACGGATGGCGTGGCAATACCACGGCGCGGCCGTCGGCCGTAACCAAAGACTGAACGGTCCACGAATCGCACGAATTCCACGAATGAGTCCCGGCGCGCCGGGACTCATCGAACATTCGTGTCATTCGTGTCATTCGTGGACTGTAAAATCTTCGCGGGCAACAAAGTTGGTCGACCCGTGGTGGGCAGAATCGTGGTAATTCCGTCGAATTCGGAGCTCGTCGTTTGGTCAGGTTTTGTTCCGCGGCGGCCAGCGACGCGGCTTGAACGTCGCGAGGGGCAGGTATTGGACCCCATCGAGCTTGCCTCGATGGTACACAAGATGGTGAGCTAAGGCGGCCCGCGCCCCTAACGTCAGACCCCATTGAGCTTGCCTCAATGGTGAATCAGATGGCGTGCTCGATACTGATTCATGTCTCCGCTTGCCACCAGCTTTAGCTGGTGGTAGCGGCTACCAAAATGACCTCTGGACTGAGCCGGCTTTAGCCCGCTTGCCGTGGCCTTCAGGCATTCCTGTCCACCAGTGGCTGAAGCCCCGAAAAGCCGGCTAAAGCCGGCTGGGAAAAAAATGTGCTGAGGGCCAATGACCACCAGCTAAAGCTGGTGGCAATCACGGCGGATCCTGGGAACGCGGAATCCCGGCGCGCCGGGAGAGGGCGTTCCCTACAGAAACCGTCCATCCGTGGTATTGCCACGCCATCCGCGGGTACAGTTCCTTGTCCGCGTTTCTTTCGTGTGTTTCGTGGTTTCTTTCCTTCCGAGCGTAGCGCCGTCGTATTCGACTCGGGGTAGTCAACGACGGAGGACGATTGAGAACCACGAAACACACGAAACACACGAAAAAAGGAGATGCCGCTCACGGTTTGGGCTTTTCCTCGGCCGTCGTTTCCGCCAGCTTCTTACGCCAGACGTCGGCCTTGTCCTCCTCGCCGGTCGTTTCATACAGCCGCACCAGCCGCTCAATGGCTTCGGTCAGGCGGATTCTTGCCACCGGTGGGATCTTCTCCTGGCGGGCTTGCAACCCTTCGTAGCCGGCCAGCAAATGTGCCTCGGCCTCGGCAAACTTCTGTTGGCCAAGCAAGCTGTCGCCGAGCATCGACTGGTTGTCGAACGTCGTCCAGACATCGGGCTCGCTCTTCTCGCGGATCAGCAGACACTCTCGTAGGATCGGCTCGGCCTCGGCATACCTTTGCTGGTGGAGCAGGCATTGGCTGAGCGACGCCATGGGGGCGGCCGTGCGCGGGTGGTCATGGCCAAATTGGTCCTGTGCGTCCGCTAGAAGCCGCCGATAAAGTGGCTCGGACTTGGTGAACCGACCGGCGCGGTCGCATGTCTCGGCCAGGGATGATGGCACCCAGGCGAGTTTGAACGGGAAGCCGTCAGGAAGTTTGCGCGCGCGTTCAACGGCCTGCTCGACCAATTCAATGCCCTCCTCGACGCGCCCGGCGTCGATGTAGTTGATGCCCAGGTTGGCCTGAGTGTCGAGGGAGTCGGGATGGTCGCCACCGAGCTTGGCCGTGCGCTTTTCCAGTGTCCGTGCAAAGAGCGGCACGGAAAGGTCGAACCGACGGGCCGTCCTGTAGGCGCGGCCTAGGTTGTTCATGGTCGCCGGCGTGTCGGGGGAGTCGGGACGAAGTTTGGCCGTTTGCAACTTGAGTGTTTCCTCCAACAGCCGCAGGGCCTTGCCCAATTGCCCCTCGGCCAGGTACGCCGTGCCCAGCCAGCTCATGCCCTTCAACGTGCCTGAATCAAGTTGGTCGTCGCCGCCCTGCTTGGCTTTCCGCTTCTGCACCGTCTCCTCAAAAAGCGGCACGGCCTTGTCGCTCTGCCCGGCGACGTGGTACGCCAGGGCCAAATTGTGCATGGACACCAGCGTGTCGGAGTGGTCGGGGCCGTACTTGGCCTTGCGCTTCTGGAGCGCGTCCTCAAGAAGCGCGAGTGCCTCGTCAACCCGCCCGACTTCGAGGTAAACCAGGCCTAAGTTGTTCACGGATGTCATCGCGTCGGGATGGTCCTGGCTAAATCTGGCCTTCATCTTTTCCGCGTTCGCTTCCAAGAGCGGCAGGGCCTTGGCAGGGCGTCCGGCGGCCTGGTACGCCTTGGCAAGGTTGTTTACGTTCGTGAGCGTCAAGAAGTCGTCGGGGTGGAGCGAGGCCATCCTCGTCACCGTCTCCTCAAACAGCGGCAGGGCCTTGTCCAACTTGTCGGCCATCTGGTACGCGAAGGCCAGGTTGCCCATGGTTATGAGCGTGAGGGAGTCGTCGGGGCCGAGCGAGGCCTTACACCTTTCCAGGAGCTCCTCCCACATGGGCTCCGACTGGCCTAACCGCCCGGCGGTCTGGTACGCCATCGCCAGCGACGCCGTGGTCAGCACCGTGTTCGGGTGGCCGGGGCCGAACTTGGCTTTCACCAGCCTCGCCGATTCTTCGAAAAGCGGCAGTGCCTTGTCCAACTGCCCGTCTTTCTCGTACGCCCCTGCCAGGCGGCTCAAACTCACGAGCGTATCGGGGTGGTCGCGACCAAGGTGCCGTTGACGCTCCTCCAGCGACTTCTCAAACAACGCCACGGCTTTGTTTGGCTCCCCCAGGCCCATCTGGGTCGAGCCCAGGGCTCTGCGGAGCCGAGCGCGCACCAGCGGCTGGCCTGTGTATTCCTCGTCCAGGCTGGCCGCCGCCGCGTCGAGCTGCGCCACTAACTGCTTGTCCAGCGGCAGGCCCCCCTTTTTCTCGGCGGTGGGATCCAAACCCCGGAACACCGATTCCAGCAGGTCTGCGACCGCCTCCGCCTGCTTGCGTTCGGCGGTTTCGGCTGCCGCCGCTGCAAGGGCAGTCTTCGTCGCCGTTCGTTCGGCTGCCGCCGCCGCAAGCGCCTCAAGCTCTTTGTCGCGCGCTTTCACTTCCGCGGCCGTGGCGCGCACCGCCTGCCAGGTGCTCGCCGCCACGCCGGCCAGCAGCAGCCCCAGCAGGGCCGCCGTCGTGAGCACGCCGGCGCGGTGCTTGCGCAGGAATTTCCTCATGCGGTAGCGCGTGCTCGGCGGGCATGCCTCGACGGTCTCGTCGCGCAAGTAGCGCTCGACGTCGCGCGCCAGGCCGCTGGCCGACTCGTAACGCCGGGTGCGGTCTTTTTCGAGGCACTTCATGGCGATCCAGTCCAACTCGCCACGCAACTCGCTGGCCAGCCGAGTCGGCTCGGTCTGGCGCATGGCCGCGATTGAGGCAAGGCTCGACTCCTGTGGAATGGAATTCTTTCCGTTGTCGGCCGTCTCGCCCTTGGCGGGAAACGGAATGGATTCCGTTTTACGGCTCAATTCGCTGAGCCGCGTGCTTGGCTTGGGCGGTTCCACTTCGCGGATCATCCGCAGCATCGCGCTGTAGGCCGCCTGCTTGAGCCGCTTGCGGTCCAGGGGCGTCGTGCCCGTCAGCAACTCGTACAACAGCACGCCCAATGCATAGACGTCGGCCCGCGTGTCGATATCGAGCGGGCTCAACTCGGCCTGCTCGGGGCTCATGTACTCCAGCGTGCCCACGATCTGCCCGACTTCGGTGTGCAGCGAATCGTCGGTAAGCCGCTGGTGCAGCGCCTTGGCCACGCCGAAGTCGATGACCTTGGGCACGGGCTGGCCATCCTGCATGGCGACAAGCACGTTGGTGGGCTTGATGTCGCGGTGGATGATCCCCTTCTGGTGCGCGTGCTGGATGGCCTGGCAGACGGGCACGAAGAGCGCCAGACGCTCGCCGAGCGAGAGGCGCAGTTCGTCGCAGTACCGGGTGATGGGCACGCCCTTGACCAGCTCCATCACGAAGTAGGGGCGGCCGTGTAGGTTAGGCTTTCCAGCCTGACTTGGAACGGAATTCATTCCGTTTGCGTCATCGGACGCCTGGCCAGAGGCAAACGGAATGAATTCCGTTCTACGAGAGACGTCAGGCTGGAAAGCCTGACCTACGGTTCCGGCGTCGAGGACCTTGGCGATGTTCGAGTGGTCCATCAGGGCCAGGGCCTGGCGTTCGGCCTCGAAGCGCCGCAAGACCTGGGCGGAATCCATGCCCGGCTTGATGAGCTTCAGTGCGACGCGGCGTTTGACCGGCTCGGTCTGCTCGGCGAGCCAGACGGTGCCCATGCCCCCCTCACCCAATTGCTGCACCAGCTTGTAGGGGCCGATGCGGCTCCCAATGGTTTCATTCAGCCCCTCGCTGGTGGCGCCTTCCTCGGAGCGAATGTGCGGAACGGCGTCGTGCGGCCGCGAATCGTCGGTGGCCGCCGGGGCGACGACGGGCGATTCGAGGAAGCTGCCGGCGTCTTCGTGCCGGCGCAGCAGCGCCTCGACTTGCCGCCGCAGCGACTCGTCGGCCCCGCACGCCGCGCGGAGGCAGTCCTCGCGCTCGTCGGGGCCGGTCGTCTCGACCGCCGCCAGGAAGATCTCCTTGACGCGCTTGAAGTCGGCTTGCATGGATTTTCCTTTCAACTACTTAACGCGGCCTTGACCGCGACCATCCCCAAATCCCCCTTTACGTGTCTGTCCACGAATCACACGAATGACACGAATAAGAAAATGAAAAAATGGGCAATCGCGGAAGGGAATCTCACGGAGAGCCAGCTCCAACGTGAGACACTCCTGGTAGATCGGCTCGCCGAAACCATACCCCACTTCGTTGTGAACCTCGAAACAAGCACCGATGATCGCGTACGCCTCGTCCTTGTAGATCAACTCCATGATCGTCCTCATTTTCAATAAAGTGAATTCAAACGCCTGTTAAAAACCCATTTCCTCTCCTCCGCTCCCATTCGTGTGATTCGTGTAATTCGTGGACCACTTGCTCCGTGAACGACGCGTCTGTCCACGAATCACACGAATGACACGAATAAGAAAATGAGAAAAGGGGCAATCATTTCGTATCCTCGTCGGACAATTCGTGCGCGAGCCAGGCGCGGGCGAACGTCCAGTGGCGATAGGCGGTGGCGCGTGAGATGCCCAGGCCACGGGCCGCCTCCTGCACCGAAAGGCCGGCAAAGTAGCGTAATTGAACCACTTCGGCCGCTTCGGGATCCTCGGCGGCCAGGCGCGTCAGCGCCTCGTCGAGGGCCAGCAACTCGCCCGCCGCCGTCGGCGGCGCCGGCAGGGCATCGTCGAGCACGACGCGGTGACCGCCGCCACCGTGCTTTTCGCGTCGTTTCCGCCGGGCTTTGTCCACCAGAATACGGCGCATGGCCTGGGCGGCCGCGGCGAAAAAGTGGCCTCGGTCGGCATAGCGGTGCGCGTCGTCGGGTCCGGCCAGCCGCAGGTAGGCCTCATGCACCAGGGCCGTGGCGTCGAGCGTCTGGCCGGGCGTTTCGCCGGCCAGCTTGCGGGCGGCAAGACGGCGAAGCTCGTCGTAGACCAACGGCAGCAACTTCGCGGCGGCGTGCGGATCGCCCTCGTCAAGGGCATTCAGGATTTGCGTCAGGTCGCTCATGAGCGTTGAAAATAATTGAGCGGGAAGCGGGGCACAAGACAGGCGGAAACACGAATCTCAGGCTGGGCGGATGGGGGTAGCCGCAGCTCGGTCACGATGTCCGCCGGCGCCATCGACGTGCATTGCCAGGAATCGCGACACGCCTGTCGCGGGCAGCCCAGCTCGCCAGGGGCCCGCGTTACGGAATTCCTCCTCCTCGTCGCCGCCGTCCGGTGCTACGATATCAACTTCCACGTGGCGACTGGAAACGGGGCCCAAGAACGCATGGATTGCCTATATGGCACCAGAAGCCAGCTTGCCCCTCATCAACGCAAAATCGGGGGCTAGCTTGCCACTTTTTGCAGGGCTTGCGCCCTGACTTTGGCCAGACGTTCGGTGCAGGCCCTCCTCTGGTCTTCACTCATCCATCGCCGGCGACGTGGCTGAATGATGGCCGCCACCTCCTCGAAGTCAGCCAAGTCGAACAGTACCGTGACGCCGTCACTGCCGTCCTGTTGCACGTCGCAACAGCTCAACTCCAACAGCCGGAGGGCGATGCTGCCGTGGCGGTCGGTCGACGCGGCCAAGGTCGTCCCACCGTGCGGTCTCCCAACGATTCCCCGGCGTGGTCGAGATGCGCGAGGCTCGATGGAATGACTTCAATGACCCGATATTACGCGTGCTTGTGGTGCGGGCGCGCAGGACGCCTGCACCACAAGTCATATCGCGCGATGGGCCGCTTGGGGGGTATCATAACCGACAATCGGACCGCTTGGGAAGCGCCGTGAGCACGCCATCGTGGAAGCGGCGTCGCAGTACTTAGTCCGCTTTGAAGGCCGTCCAGCACGTCGACCATTGGCCGGGAACGTCGTAGATCGCGTACTGCTGGCTCGTCCAAAAGATAAGTCCATCCTTAGGATCGATGCACGTCGAGTTGTAATTGCCCCACGGAATTCCGTGGGGAGCGTCGGTCTTAGGCGAATAGGCGGTCGTGCCTTTCATGGCCAGCACCGCTGGGCGCATCGTTCCCTTTTTATCATTGACACCGTGAACCATGACGTACGCGGATGGGAACTCGGTCTCAGACGAGCGTGTGCAACCCAGGCCGACGTTGCCGTTGGCGTCCACGGCCAGAGTCGGGATCACGTAATCGCACTGATCATCATCCACAAAGCCTTCCTGCAGAACCGCACCGTCACTCACACGGACCTCACACCAAAATACTCCGCAGCGAGACTCCAGCAAGCGCTTCGCGCCGTTGCAGGTGAACACGCTCCCGGCGTGCACATAGACGCAGGTTGTGCGACGCGCTTCGTCCCCGCGCAAACGGCCACCGGGGGGGGGAACCACGAAGTTGGCCGAGGTGAAATCGACGACATGCTCATCGCTCACCCCGCCCACGTTATCGGGCAGCACTTTCGTCCCCGGACCTTGGTCGCCAGGAAAGGCATTGAGGATGGTAAGATTCTTCTGGCCGAACGCCGCGCCCGGCATGGCGCAAAGCAAGACCAAAAACGTGATGGATGACCTCAATGCATTCCTCCGGATTCTTAGGCGCTGCGAGAAGCTTCGGCTACCTGGCCATGCCCCTCAGCATCCCGCGCCGGCCGGCGGCGGGCAAGGGCCGGCGAGTATCATTGCCAGCCAGCCCTCTCTCAGCCAAGCTCCAGCCCGGCTCGGTAAGCAGCTCCCGGGTGGCGACGGCGAGCGGCGGAAGTGCCGTCCGGCGGCCAGGCGCTCGGCGAAGGAGCGGCGGCGAGCGCCTCCCGCACTTTTCCCCGGGACCTCTTAACCAAGAGCTTGGCGCAGCCCTCACGGCGCGCACAATTCGGAGTGGTTCGGCCCCGTGGATTTGCCGGTTGAACTGTGGTCCTGCCGAAGGGATACTGTTGCCTGGGGACCAGCACCGTAGCCGTCCTGCATGCCTGGTGCTGACGGCGGCGAAACCACAAAACCACCAGGAGGAGTTCACCTCATGAAGAACTGTTTGCCTTGGTTCGCCGTCACGCTCTCGATGTTGATTGCCGAACCCGTTTTCTCCGCGGAAAAGGTCCAGCCGGTTCGAATGGGATGCGGGCTGATGACCTTCGACACGGTGCCGGGCTGGGGGCTTCGCCCTGACGGACAGTCGGCCTTGGGGCCAACCCACGGCGCCGTCGTAATCGACGAGGCCGGCAACATCTACACCAGTGCCAACAAGGGAGTCGTCGTATTCTCTCCCGAAGGCAAAGTCGTTCAGGAATATCTGGGTGACAATTACTCCAACATCCACGACATGGAGATTCGGGGCGAAGACGGCACCGAGTTCATTTACGGGGCCCGAAACAGCAACGCCGAGGGAATCAAGTTCAATGCCAAGAGCGGCGAAATCGTCTTGAAGCTCGGGTTTCCCCCGGAATCCGAGCTCAAGCTCACAAAGTTCAACCCGACGGCGATTACCGTCGCTCCCAATGGCGATATCTTCCTGGCCGACGGCTACGCGAGTAACCATATATTCAAGTTCGACAAGACTGGCAGATACCTGATGCACTTCGGGTCCCAAGGTAACGATCTCAAACAATTCAATACCGCCCACGGCATGACGCTCGACACGCGTTACGAGCCTCCCCGCCTCTTGATCTGCGACCGCAACCACGAGCCCAAGGGCCGGCTGCTGCACTATGACCTCGACGGGAACTTCCTCGCCGAGGTCGTCACGGGCTTGGGAATGCCGACCTCCGCCGCCATCCAGGGAGACTATGTCTCCGTGCCCGACTTGCACGGGCGACTGGTTATCCTCGACAAGAGCAACACCATCATCGCCGTGCTCGGTCACAACGCCGACCCCGCCAAGCGCGTGAATTTCAATGTCCCTCAAGACCAGTGGATTGAAGGTATCTTCAACGGCACGCACGGCTCCTACTGGGACAAAGACGGCAACCTCTACGTGCAGGACTGGAACGTCTCCGGGCGCATCATGAAACTGGTGCGAGTGAAGCAGCCCTGAATCGCATCGAGCGACAGAGCCGATGGGCTGGGCTGCGATTCTCGATCGCTCAGGGAAGCGGCGCTTGGGTTGTGAGGAGGGCTGCTGACCTAGCCGCTTAGGTCATTGTCGGGTGCGTTCTCCGCGTAACGAACGCTGAACTCTGCGCCTCTCCAACTTGTGCAAGAGAATCGACGTGGCGTCCAGCTACTTGCTCATCCGGGCAGCCGTGCCAGGAAACGCTCCAACTGCCCCATGTCGCGCAGTGGCGGACCGTGACCGAAGCAGAGCAGCTTCGGGCTGAGCTCGGCCAACCGACGAATCGAGCGACGGTTTTCGGCCTGGTCGGTACAGAAGAAACCCGGCGGTTCGTGCAAGCCCGGCCAGGTCGTGAGCAGGTTCATGCCGAACAGGATGTCGCCGACGATCGCCACGCGGTCGGTTTCGCGGAAGAAAACGATGTGACCGGCCGTATGACCCGGCGTATGCACGACTCGAAAGCCCGCGATCTCGTCCCCTTCGTTCAAGACACGCTCGACCGAATGCGGGGGTCCTGCCCAAACGCGGGTCGAGAGGCGAATGAAGCGATTCTCGGGTTGCATCGGCCGCCGGCCCTCCATCGTCGGTACATCGGCGGCGTGGCAGGCTAACGGGATCGCGCGGCCCTGGCAGATCGTATGGGCCGCTCCCTGATGATCGGGATGGACGTGCGTGAGGGCCAGCATCGAAAGCCGTCGATCGCCTAGTTGTCGCAAGATGCGTGGGGCGGCCCAGCGCGTGGCCGCGTCGATCAACACCTGACCAACGAGGTAGACGTTGATCGCGTGGGGCGGAAGTCCGTCTAGTTGCCATAGACTCGGTGCCAGCTCACGCATCGGGCGTTCCCGCGTTGGTTCGGGTTCTCGTCTTTGACTGTCATGCTAGCTGATCCGCGACAATCCGACTACCAGGACCTCCTCGACCAAGGAGGCAATCGCTATCGCATGTGGTAAAATGTTTTTTCATGGTGATGAACTACTAGATTCGAGAATAAAGCGAGCAAACCATGCCAGATCCTCGCATTGCACCCCGATTCGTCGAACGTGGCCGTCCTGGTTCTAGAACGTTACAATGACGGCAGCGTACGACACGCCCCGAGACCGCGGGAGAACTTGTCGCATGATGCCCAACGAGCTGCTGAATGCTTTGACCGCCGTCGCCGAGCGGCTGGTATCGCTGGCGGCGGAAGACGACCAAGTTCGGGCCGAGGTTCGACGCTTAGCTCAAGCCCTACTTGCGGCCACGGACGAAGCCCCACTGGAAGCCGAGTCGGCGAGCACGGTTTGCTGCGCAAGCTTCTCGCCCGCCGAACCGATCACGATCGCTGCGCCGGAAGTGTGCGAATCGGGCGCGACGCCGGCACCACAAGAAGCGGTCGACGTGCATGCGGAAGAGCTACTCCCCTTGCTGACCTTGGGCCAAATGCCAAGTGTCTCCGAGCCACCGGCAATCTCCTTGCCGGTGCGTTGGACTGCCGTGACCGATACGGACCTGGCTCAAATCGAAGCCCGTTGTCATCTCAAAGCCGAGGGCGCACGGTGGGCGTCGACCCGCCATCGACGTATAGCAAATGGCGCAGACTTCTCGACCGAGATTGCACCTGGCGACCGCGCCATCATCGCAAAGGCGAGGAACCTGCCCGACTGCTTGCTCTGGATGTGCCGGCTGAACAGCCCCTCACCGGCGGATACGAGGCTGTACGACGACGTGGCTGGATGCTACGAAGCCGTCGCCCGAGCATTGGCCGTCCTGAAACTGATGCACGGCGAGCCTGACTTGCAACACGGTGAATTCGAACGCTCGTTGGCATTGCTGGCCGAGGCCCAATCGGCCTTGCGCGTCGCAATCGTCGAAATCGAGGGCCCAGTCGACCCGGACCAATTGCGGGTATTCACCTGGCTCAAGGCGACGACCAGCGAGAACCGCGTGTTCGTCGAACGTTACATGCGGGCCGACGACCCGGCCGACCCCACGGCTTGGGCCGACCTTTCATCGCGGATCGAGGCGGTGGATGCACGCGTACAGGAGACGTTTCGACGGATTAAGCAGCGCCGCAAGCTGCTGGGAAAGGTACGGCACAAACTGCAGCTTATTGCACGTGCTCCCGAAGATGCCCGCGAGCACTGGCGAATACTCGCCGCGTCAGTGGACGAGCTGGTACGGGACGGCCTCCCGCCGAGCAACCGGGAACTACGAGAGCTATTGGCGCCCGCCTTGGAGGGCATGCCCGATCTGGAGGACCAGCCACGGGGTTTTCAGTTGGTGCTCCGCGAGCTTGACCGTTTCCTGGCGGCGTCGCCTTCGACGAACTCGCCGACAGTGCTCCGGACGACGGCCGAGGTGCAGGCGGCCTCCCGCTTGCTCGAAGGTCGATCGGTGGTACTGATCGGCGGCGAGCGTCGCCCGATTGCGGAGCAGTCGCTCAAGGACGCCTTTGGGCTGCGCGAGCTATTCTGGATCACGACCCGGGAACACGAGTCGAACGACGGTTTCGAGCCGTACATTGCCCGTCCCGACGTCGCCGTGGTTTTGCTGGCGATCCGGTGGTCAAGCCATTCCTATGGTGATGTTCGGGTGTTCTGCGAGCGGCACGGGAGGCCCTTGGTCCGCCTGCCGGCAGGTTACAACGCGAACCAAGTGGCATCGCAGATCCTCGAACAATGTAGTGAACGCTTGCAGCGAGCATAGTTGCGCAGTCACATCAAGCCGGCGCGGGACGATCGTGAATTTGCCGCTCCTTGAAGAACACGAAGCTCTTGCCCCCATCAGTAATCGGGCGCCCGCTGGTTCGCGCCGACCAATCTCCGTGGTAGCCTGTTGAGATCCGGCGCGTCACCGAAGAGCCGCAGTTGCATTAGAAGGAGTCGCAGAATGTCCAAACCGCGCGCCCGGGAGCTTGGCATCCCGTTTGATGGAAAAACCGGAAGGCACAACTCGATCACCGATGTCACCGGTGTTCGGTGTGGCCATCGCACGTACCTTGACGGTCCCGGCAAGTTGGTAATTGAGCGTGGACCCAAGAACACCGGCGTCACTGCGATCCTGCCTCGCGGCAATAACCCGTCGAAGGACGGCATCGACACGACCGTGATGGCTGGGTGGTTTTCCCTGAATGGCAATGGCGAGATGACCGGCACGCATCTGATCGAAGAATTCGGGGTTCTGGAAGGCCCCATCATGATCACGAACACCGTGAGTGTCGGGACCGTCCGCGATGGTGTCATTAAGTACCGGCGGGAGCAGCTTGGAGAA
>DATLQY010000592.1:0-9087 GCA_035534975.1 Pirellulales bacterium | reverse complement strand
GACGAGGCGGCGTGCGGCACGTAAATCTCGGCGTGCAGGCTGGCGGTGGTGTGACCCGCGGTACGCTCCTCGGTCGTTGGCAGGTCGATCTTTCCGACCAAGGGCACGATCGGATCAGGCATCGGTCCGTTGGGGCTCGCAACACAGCGGTACCGGCCGAGTGCCGTCGCGACCGTTGATCGCCTATCGGCGCGCTCGCCGGCCGGTGGATCGAACTCGACTTTGGCGGCGACGCCTTTTAGCGGACCCCGCAGTAGTACCTGGAACTCGACGAATTCGTTACGAGCCGCATCGAGTCGAATGGTTCGTTCCTTGGCGTTCCAGAGATGATTGCCCAACAGGTATCCCTCCGGTTGACCTGGCGTCATCTCGCTCGTCACGGGGTGGACTTTGTCCAGCGCGTCTATGATCGCCACCTCGGCGCCAGCCAGTTTCGGCAGCTTGCCAGTCGGATGCACCTGTTCCGGCGGTTTGCCCGGCAGTTCGGCTGCGACACGCCCTGCCACCGTTGCCAAGATCGTCGCCGGCAGGCCGACGTTGCCGGCGCCGTCAACCGCACGGACGGAAAGCTCAACCCTTTCCCCCGCTGCCAAACCCAGGTCGCGCAAGCGCATTGAAACCCTTTCACCAGTTCGTCCGGCGGCGGGAATCAAGTACCGCGGTGCTGGCCGGCCATTTACGTCGACGAAGAACCCAACCGTACCGGCCGGGCCCTGGTCGGCTGGCGTAAGCCACATTGCTCGCGCCTCGCCGGCGGGCAAGTCGGCGGTCTCGGCGAGTAGCTCGCTGCAAGCGGCGGGCGGGTCCGCGTCAGCCTCACCCACGTAGACGGTGAGATATGGAGCGCTCCTCTCGCCCCCCTCCCGGCTGTGAACGAAGCGGTTGGGAAACAGTTGTAACGTGAATCGCTCGCCATCCCGACTCCATTCCGAACCGGTGTCGTCGAATACAAATAGCCCGTAGCTTGTGCCGGCCACTCGCGCGGCCACGACCGCCGGATCAACGGGCACTTGCTGCCAACCTTCGCGATCGGGCGGCGAGGCGTCGGCCATGCGCCAAAGGCTGCCGCCGCGGCCGAGGATCACCTCGCACAAATCGCTGCCAACAAAGGCCCAAGGGAGGCCGGGATGTTGACGGAAATGGTGGGTCGAACTGCCCGGCTGCCGACCGTAGCTCGGCGACGTGCCTTCGACCCATTCCGACGCGAAGCTGCCGACGGTCACGCGGCGCAGGATTACGTCACCTGCCAATCTCAGGTGCAGCGTGGCCGCATTGATCGTCCGGCCGCGAAGTCCGGCGGGGTCGAAGTCAACCAATGACATTTCCTGGATTGACTTGACTTTGAGCCGCGGCGCGCCGCCCAGGTTACAATCGGCTTCGTCGCCAACGTTCGAAAACCAGGTATCCCGCGTCACCGCGAGTCGCAGGGCCTCGCCCTTGGGCGGCTCGGTTGGCACCAGCGTGGCGGCCGGCGCATCGTACACTCGGCGCTTGACCTCGGCCAGCTTTCGCACGGAAAGCCAGCCTCGCAACAAGTAGCCGCTCTCGCGTAAATTATGGCCGGTGGGCGCCGATGTCGGCGTGACGTCGCCGCGCACGGCTGTTGGGTGAACGTCGTCCCTGACCAGCAACGTCCCATTCCAATCGTCGGGGCGGCGCGTGAGAATCTCACGTTCGTAGTCGATTAAAGGCAGTTTCTCTCGCTCAGCCAGAGCGCGAATCGTCGCGTTATAGCGGCTCGCCGGTTCGAGCTGCCCGTGATGCGGCGGGATCGTCGAAAGCACCAGCACGATGCCGCGCTCATGGAAGAGCATCGCTGCTTGATCCAACTCCGCTCGGTACTTCTCGACCGGGCGACCGGCTGTCACGTCGTTGGTGCCGATCATAAGGATCGCCACCTGCGGCCGATACTGGTCAAGGAGTTGGGCGAGCGCTGGGAGGCCCTGTTTACCACCGGTCAGCAGCTCGTCGAGCCGCAGTCCACTACAGGCCGTGTGCGACCGACCGCCGTCGGGATGGTCGAAGCGGCAGAGCCACCAGCCGTCGGAGTCGTCGTCACGTCCGGTGTGCATCCATTGGAGGATGGCCTCGTCCTCGCGTGACTTGCCGGATCCACCGCGGGCCCATTGGCCGTAGGGGTTGGAATAAGTGATCGAATCGCCGATGTGGAGCACCACGCCGAACCGACCGTGAAATCGCCGCGCGACGGCTTGCATCGCTTCGGCGTAGTCCCAAGCTTCGGGCAGCGGACTCGCGGCGGCGGCAAGCTCCGGCAAAAGGGCGAACACGGTCAGCAGGGCAACGAGTTTGGCGAGGGGCTTGGCCATGCCAACAGCATCCCGCGCCCGCGGGCGGAGGGCAAGTGGGAGCCTCCCGTTGTGTCGGCCTCCCACTGGTTTCGGCGAGGCCGCCGGGTGGTAGAATGGCACGATGGCAAGCCCCCGACTTCAGTTCCGATTTGGGCTCAAGACACTCTTCGCGATCGTGACGCTGGCCGCCGACGCTGCCTATGGTGGCCATTAATACGAACGGCTTCGCGAGCTCCGCGTGCAAGCTGAAAAGCGTCTACGCGAAGGAATGGCCCAGCTAGGCCACGCGACGGATTCACAAGAAATCGGCGAGTCGGAATCTTCCGTGCTCGAAAACGATCCCATGGACGAGGTTGACGAATAGACTTACCTTCGGCAAAAACGGCGAATCCCGAAGCCTGCAAATTGAAGCCCAACTCCCGTCGCGCCGCGTTGGGACCGGCAAAACCCACGGCGGCGATCGCCTGAGCTCGCCCGCGGACGCGGCTCGGGTTACGTTTGCCGCTCGTAGACGGCCAGCAGCAGCGGTAGAATGATACAAAAAGGAGGGTCCCATGTCGCTACGCGATCACTTTCGCTCACCGTTGGACGATGTTCATTCCTGGGACGAGCTCCACGGCATGTGGCCGGCGATGATCGTCCGCAAGCTGATCGAGGTGCTGCCGGAGCCTTATTTCGCCGCTCCCAACGTGCATCTCGGCACCCTCTTTGAAGTTGATATCGGCACATTCCGTGAAACGACATCGGAACCGGATGACTCCGATGCAAGCGATGGCAGCGTGGCGGTCGCGACCTACGCCCCGCCAAAGCCGACCGTGACTTTGGAGCCGCAGTTGCCGAATCAGGATATCTACGAAGTGCGCATCTACGACCGCCGGCGCAAGCGGCGTTTGCTGGCCACCATCGAAATCGTCAGCCCATCGAATAAGGATCGCCCCGAAAACCGCTCGACGTTCGTTTCCAAAATGGCCACCTTGCTCAGGAACAATGTCTGCGTATCGATCGTCGACGTCGTAAGTACGAGTTATTTCAATCTGTACGCGGAATTGCTGGACTTTGTCAAAGGCGTCGATCCAGCCCTGGGAAGCCAACCGCCGCCGATGTACGCGGCAACCCTTCGCTTACGGTACGAAGGCAATCGCCGCATGATGGACAATTGGTACCATCCGCTAGCCATCGGCCAACCTCTGCCGACGCTGCCTATCTGGCTCAAGGAAACCTGGGCCATCGCGCACGATTTGGAATCGAGCTACGAGGAGACCTGCCGCACCCTCAGGATCAGGTGAGGCGCGAGAGCTTCACTCCTTCTCCGGCGGCGCGGCGGAGAGGGTCGCATTATGCCGACAGAACCGCCGTGTTCAGGTTCAGGATCTCGATATATTCCTGCTTGTGTTCGTCGGACAAGAAGGAACTGCGTACCAAACGGATCGCGGGCTCGGTCGCCGCAATCTGCTCCGAAAGCAGCCTTTCCGCGGCCCTCGTCGGAAGCTCACAGTAGGCGGCGAAATCCAGCCATGAGGCGCGTTTCAGTTTGCTTTTCTTTCCGAGGATCGAAAGCGACAAATCCATGTCCGTCGGAATTGCCAGTCGAGTGCATAGAAGGTCGTACGCCGGGGAAAGGTGGCGAATGCCTTCAGGCGTCGTCAAGAGCGAAAGGTTCTTCAGATGATGATCGCCGTTGGCTACCCACCAACTGAACAATAAGACCTGGAATAGCTTTCGTACCTCAATCGGCGGTTCCGAAGCGTACCGCTTCAAGATACGAACGCATTCCTCAGCGGAGCCTTGGTACTTGTCCTTGAGCGGTCGCTCCGATAGTTGACAGAAATCCTCCACTTGCAGTTTTCGTCCGTCATCAAGGCGATCAAATCGCTTGATGAGGTACGCAGGAGAACCGTCCTTCAGCCATACCAATCCCAAGGGTGGAGTCTCGATCCCAACCAACGAGGCCATCAGCATGGTTACGTGCTCGTTCTGTGGAACTGATGGGAACCTCGCGGGCTCGGGCTTGAGGATATATCGTCCTCCCGTCGCGGCGATTCGAAGCTCACTCTGGTCGGTAGATAGCGCAACGGACACCTTCTCCTGCGCCCCTGAGATCGACATTTTGCCCGCCATCTCGGTCGCCTGGCGGTAAAGAGTGCTGAGGTCGATCGTGTCGAACTTTGGGAATTTGCCGATCCCAAACAGGCGTTGAAGACAAGGCCGATGGTAAGAATCGGAGCCGCTCGTTGGTTTCAAGCACACGCCGCAATTGGGCATAGCTAACTCGCACCAGGTTCGAGAGGCTCGATCTCGACTGCTCCAACGCAATCGGAACATGTTCCGAGCAACAGGCCGAAAGCATCGCTCTTGGAAATCTTGAGCGACTTCGACGTCACGTCGAGTAGCCAACCTTCCGGCAGCAAGTTTTCGAAGAACGGATGCAGGCCGCTTGAAACGTATGGCTCCGCGCGTAGCGGAAGAGTGACCGAAACCGGCTTTGCGTCTCGCCGATCGAGCCATTCCGACGAGTAGGTGAACTTCGTCCGGTCATCGAATTCCTCGATGGTGCCGACCGATTGACCGTCAAGTTTTACGATCCCAACTCGATGATTCATCGCTCGATTCGGTCCCTTGGGGCTTCGACAGGTCCAAGCATTTGTCCGAAAACGGCAAGCACCCGGTTTACGGCATCCATCCGAATCGTCGGCTTTCCCCGCTCAAGTTCAGAAATGAGGCGCGTCCCGACCCCGGCCAATTCGCCCAGCACTCGTTGAGACAGGCCATTGGCGGTTCGCCGTGATTTGACGAATTTGGCGACCGCAAGCGGACTCTCAGTGACAGCCTTGTTCATGCTTGTACCGGGGGCGCTTTTCACAAACTTTTCACAGTGCCATCAGTTGATTCCCGATCGGGAATGCGAAGCAATTGTAGCCTCCGGCGGCAAAGAGTCAATCGCGATTATTCCCGATCGGGAATAATCTAGTCTGGAAGATCAGGATCTAGGGTTTCCGCAAAGCGCCGGCCAGCCATTTATTCCCGATCGGGAAAACGATTCGGTATCCAAAATCTTCGGTCCTTCCGTCATGCCACTTGTATCGATGGCGCCCAATTGCAATTGATCCATTCCCGATCGGGAAAGCTGGCGGTGAAAAGCAATCCGCTTTACAATCGGACGCGGGAGGCTCGCCTCCACGTTTCGACGCACGACAACTTTTACCGAATACTCTTGCGACCCTCGATCCTCGGCTACGGAATTGGCCGGGAAACACCAGACAGGAAGATGATCGTGATACCGCGCTGGAAACGAATTGCAACCGCCATTTTCGAAATCTCTCGCGAATGGAGCTACGCGAGCGGCCGTGGCGCGATTCGTCGCCGCGCCGCGGCGGTCGTGGCGGCGATCGCCGCCTTGGCCGCCGGGCCGCTGGCCGCCGAGAACTGGCCCGCCTGGCGAGGGCCAAACGCCTGCGGCGTGAGCGGCGAGACGGGGCTGCCCGAAACATGGTCGGAAACGCAAGGAGTGCTGTGGAAGGCGGCACTGCCCGGCGCCGGCATTTCAAATCCGATCGTCTGGGATGACCACGTTTTTGTGACGTGTTCCGATGGTCCCAAACAGGACGAACTGCACCTGATTTGCCTGGCGCGTGACGACGGGCAAGAACGGTGGCATTTGCGGCTGTGGGGAAGCGCGCCGACCTTGTACCACGCGACGAAGAGCAGCATGGCCAGCCCTTCGCCCGTCACCGACGGCCGCCACGTGTTCGCGTTCTTCGGCACCGGCGACGTGGTCTGCGTCGACTTCGACGGTCGGCTGGTCTGGCAACGCTCGCTGGCCTCGGAGTACGGCGCGTTCGAGAACCGTTTTGCGGCATCCAGCTCGCCCCTGCTCTACCGCGACTTGCTGCTGTTGCAGTGCGATCATTACGGCGCGTCGTACTTGCTGGCGATCGACCAGGCGACCGGCGCCGATTGTTGGAAAACCGATCGACCCGACGCCTGGCTCTCCTGGTCGAGTCCCCAATTGGCTCCCACGGGCGGCGCGGACGAGCACGAGTTATTGGTCTGCGGTTCGCACCGGCTCGACGCGTTCGATCCGCTCAGCGGTGAAAAGCGCTGGACTGTGCGGGGGTTTGCCCGCGAGTGCGTTCCGACACCCGTGTTCGCCGGCGGGCTGATCTACGCCACCAGCGGACCCAACGGCTTGACGTTCTGCGTGCGGCCCGGCGGCCGCGGCGACGTGACCGATACGCACGTCGTCTGGACCAGTCCCCAAGGCGCGCCGTTCGTCCCTTCGGCGATCGTGGTGGGCGACTACTACTACCTGGTCGACGACAAGGGAATCGGCACCTGTCTCGACGCCCGCACCGGCGGGCGCGTCTGGCGCAAACGGTTCGGCGGCGCCTTCACCGCTTCGCCCGTGGCGGGCGACGGCAAGCTCTATTTCTGCGACGAGGCGGGCGGCACGCTGGTCATCGCGTCGGGCACGAAGAGCTACCGCGAGCTTGCCCGCAACCAGCTCGACGAGCCGATCTACGCTTCGCCCGCCATTTCCCAAGGGAAGCTGTTCCTGCGGACGGCCGGGCACCTGGATTGCGTCGGCGCGGAGCGGTAACGTATCGACCAATCAGCGACGATTTCGTGCCAGGCAACGGACAAGGGATATGAACCACAGATGACGCAGATTCGCACAGATTATCGTTCCGAATCTGCGCCAAATCGGCGTCATCCGCGGTTACGCCTTCCTCCCTGCGGTTCTCGTTGGTCACCCCCTTGGCCCGGTGCTTGGACTTGATTGCACCCAGCTCAATCGCCCGGTGGTTTCGGTGGGGATGACCCGACGGCGGATTGGATGAGTTGCTCCGCTTCGCGGCGGATGATTTCCGGGATGAGTTTGTCGTGTTCGATGGTCACGCCGTTGACGATCGTGCCGCCTTCGAGCGAGCCGGCGGCTGTCCAGTTCATTTTCAGGTTCTGTGACATGATCTGCTTGACCTGGTCCAGGGATTTTCGTGCCTGGGCCACATCCTTCTGTTTGGCGTAAGTCAACGATTGCACGGCCAATGTCAGGAGCTTGCTTCCGTTCATAGGAGACGCCTTTTCCAGCGCCAGCGCTTCATCGGCCCACTTGTGAGCCTCGGCATGGTTCCCTTTCCGGCACTCCAATAAGGCCCGCGTCGCCAGGAACCAGGCGCGATCCGCGTCCTTGACGACATCAATCGAAGCCACAAACTTCCTGACTGAATCCGGTGGCAATTCGGGGCCATTTTCGACGAGGAGCATCACTTTCAAAGTACGCTCGATATCGTTGGGAATGGCGGAATCGCGATAACGCTCGTACATCTTTTGACATGACACACGATGTTGCCCGATTTCTCCCCCATAGGCCCACAGGCTGGGTGGAACCATCCGGGCTACGCTGTCGGCTTCGTCGTTCGCCTCGATCAATTTCGAGTAACAGGTCGCGGCGTTATTCCAGTCGCCAACGAGCACGGAACTTCCGGCCTGAAGCAACGTGTCGTCGGGGCGAAGTTTCAGCAACGATTCCGGCACGCCGTCCCGGCGGCGGATGATCGATGAAATCAATTGGGATCTTGAAGCCTGGTCTTCGCCGCTCGTCCCGTTCATGGCGTCGAGCTTTCGGCTGAATTCCTCCGCCGTTCTTTCTATCATGCGGCGATGGGATTGCTGAATCCGCGGATCGTCGGGCACGAGCGGGCGAAGGGCCGCCAATACGTCGTCGAACTGGGCCAGCTCTTCCAAGATCCGCGACTGGGAACCCTGATCCGCAGCCTCGGCGAGCGCTTTCGCGTACGCCTGGGCCGCTTGAACCGCATCTCCCTGAAGGGCCAGTTTTCTTGGCGCCCCGACCTCAGGGCCAAGAACCAGTTCTGACGCCTCGAACTGCAGCGAGACGACCGAAGCCCAGTCCTGCCAGGCCTGGGGCTGTGGAACGCCGGCGCCGGGGTCCTTGTCGCGTTGTTCCCGTACCCATGAATTGCCTTCGTCGAAAAGTTGTTTCGCGCGATCCTGGTGTCCAAGTTTCTGCTGGACGATCGCCGCTAGGAACGAGAATTGTGGTCCGTAGGGGTTTGCCTGGAACAACTCGGCGGCCTTCTCGTATTCACCGTCGCGGAAGTGGATCGCCGCGGTGAGTCGGGGCTTCCAATAGGGTTCCGTCTTGCTTGCCAGTTCCAATAGACGGGCTCGATTCTCATTCGTAATCATATCCGGCAACAGCAGCATCGTGAGGACGGTCCAGCGGTTCTCATCCGGATTCGGATCGCCGGCCGACTGCTTGCTCAAGCAATCCGCGGCGGCTTTTCGGCAGCCCTCCGCGTCGCCGGCCATGGCAAAGATCAACGCCGCATCGCGGAGGGCCCACCATTCCTTGGCGACGTCCGCGGGAACCTGACGGACCTGCTTCATGTCATCGGCCGCCGGCTTCCATTGGCCTTGCGCCGCGAAGTGCAGCACGCGGCGTAACTGAAAATATCCACGTTCCGTCGGAGCGGCAACCTTGACCGCTTGATCATGGTCCGCCCGCGCTTTGCCCCATTGCCGCAATCGACCGTACGCATCTCCACTCGCCGCATAGAACCACGGATTGGCTCCGAGTCTTTCGGGCTTCAACAATTCGACATAATCCAGGACTTGTTTGTCCCATTGTTGGAGTCTGCCGTAGATCATTGCCCGATGTTCCAGACATGGGAATGAGGGATTCCCATAGCGAATTCTCTTATCGGGAGCATAAAGATCGGCGGAGCCCCAGTCGGCGGCGGCGAGCTCCCAGTGT
>DATLQY010000591.1:0-4107 GCA_035534975.1 Pirellulales bacterium | reverse complement strand
GTCCAGCCCGTGTAGCAGCACCCGACCGCCGGAGCGAGAGGGAGGGTCATCGTACATCCGGCCCCCGTATTGGTAAATGTGAAGGTTGAGGTAAGCGTTACGCACATGCTGCACGTTCCGTTCGGGGTGAAGCCGCCGGGCGTCATGATGTACGACTCCGCCATGCCGTTTGGACAGACACTGCATTCGCAAAAGATGGAGGACATTTGTCGGTTCCTTGGTCTTGGTCGTTAATTGAGAATCGTCATTGGTCGGTTGTCAGTGGTCATTGGTCATTGGGCTTTGGGTCTTGGGTCTTGGGTCTTGGATTTTGGGCTTTGGATTTGGGCTTTCGGTTTTGGGTTTTCGGTTTTGGGTTTTGGTCCCCCTCCTCATCTCCTCACCTCCTCACCTCCCCTGTCCCCTGTAACCTGTCCCCTCTCCTCCCCCTCCACATGGTCCGGGCACACCGGGCACTCCTGGATCGTGGTCGTAGTTAGCGTCGTCAACCGTCAAATCGGCGTAATCCGCGATCCGTAGAATCGTCGCGCTCTCGAAATCGAACGGGCCGCGTCGCAAGCGAAGTCGCTCCCGAATATTTCCGCACCGGGGCCGGCGCCGCCCCGTGGAAACACGGCGCCGTGGACGAACGGCGAGGTTTGAAGATCGAAAATCCGAAATTCGGAAAATCATCGGCGTCTTCGGCGTTTTCATGTTCGCACCCACTTTCGTGGCCCAAAATAGATATGACTTTGAGCATGCGCGCGCGCTCAGGAATTCCCGAAGATTCTTTTCGTGGGATTAGACTTCCGCGAAGATGCGTGAACTGGGCAAGACGTGCCGAAGGCCCTGTGACGCGGTTACCGGACTTATAAGAGGTTCACGCCGTCCGCCTTCGAATTTCGGAATTCTGCGGAATTCCGCTGCGCGGGACCCGCGGGAAGTCGTTCGTTACGGAGATGGCGCAGTCGTGGGAGGCGCCGGAATTCGTGCGATTCCCGCCACCTTCGGAATTCTCACGAATTCCGCCACCTCCGATTGCTGGCGGTGCAATTCATTCCGCCGCTCGCCTTAATCGGCGATTCTGTATTGGCTTAGTAGGCGTTCGAATCGCCGCAGGCTTTTGGTGTGCGAGCGGCGCACCTTGGAATAGGAGCAGCCCATCTCGGCCGCGATCTGCTTCAACGTAATCTTGCCGTAGTAGAACCGTTCCACAACGACGCGGTCGAACAAGGGGAGCGTGCCAATCGCCTCCTTCACGTGCGCGGCGACGTCGTCGACGGCCCCCGGCATCGGCTCGGGGGACGGCTCATCGCCGGCATCATCGCGCGTATCCGTGTCGGCATCATCGCGGGCCCTGTCGTGGGCCTTCTTGCCTATCCGCCGGCGTGGCCCCTCGTAGCGACAGACGCTTTGAAAAGCTTTGCGGCAGACTCGTCCCATCACCCCAAAGACCCAAGGCAGAAATTTCTCGCTGTCATGCGCGGCAAACCAAGCCTTGCCTTTGTGTTGGACTAAATTCAGCAACAAGAACCGGCTTTCCTGCAGAACCTCGTCCACGACAGGACTCGTGGGGAACCTCCCGGCCCCCGCCATGCGGCAACGGGCGATCAAGACCTTTTCGCACATCTCATGCGTCGTGAGAACGGCGGCAAAATCCGTCAGCGACGTCCCGGCATCGGTCAACATTCGCTTGCACCTGGCCGCCAAGTCGGCTTTCGCGAGGCTATTTCGTTCCCGATGAGCCGCGGCGCGGGCAGCGGCGACGGTTTCCGCCTCGACCGACTCGGCGTCGCGAGGCACATCGACCGGCGTGTCGGTTTGGGCCGCCTCGACATCGAAGCACGGCCATGGTATCCCGATGGCCGCGGACGCCTGGGCGGATGCGTCCGCGAGCTGCGCCGCGGCCGGCAACGGACGGGCGTTGTCCATGGAAAACGTGGCGCGCGGCGAGGACGCGAGCGAATCGATCGTCCGCGCGGGGCGGTTGTCCGTGTCGTAGATGAGGTTGGTGGAAAAGCCGTGAGGAAGCGCCAATGCGTATCCCGCCTTCGGACCGTGGTCCCATTGTGCCCAAAACGCCGCCGCGCAAGGACCGTTTGGTTGGGTCATGACGTCCTGTCCCGCTCCCTTCCCAAAATCCCACGGGTACGTGACATCTGGGTTAGATGGCCGCTCCAGTAGAGGAACGAGGTTTCCGTGAATGATGTTCGTTGGCCGTGAATTGACGTCATGCATGGTTGCACCCTATTTCGAGAAAACGATGTGAGAGAAAGGACCGAACCAGCGGGCATCATATCGCGCTTGTGCGGAGAATTTCAAGAGTCAGCCGCGGAAACGCCGCCAGCCCACATGCATGCCGGCGCCCGACCGTCGCGGGGCCACGCCGTCGCGTTGAGGCGACTCGGTTCCTACGTCGAACCAACCGGTGGCGGCGGCTCCTGCCGGTCGACGTCGGTCCGCGGGGCAACGCGTACCCGCGCTCGGCATGCGTGGCCGCCGCGGCCCAGATCCGCGCGGCCTTCCACCAAGCCTGAAGCCAAGGCCAGGCTTCGGCGGACACCTGCACGGCGGGCTGACGCCCTTGTGCTGTCCGCAAACGCCTGGCCTTTATCACACGCGCTGCCATCGGGACCCTGCCTTCGGCAGGGCGGCGGCCACAAGACCGGGACGCGGAAGAAGGTGGCCATTGGCCGCCGCGCCTCCGGCCGATCAGCCGCACGAATCCCAAGACAAACTGCAAGAGATCCCGGTAACCCTACGCGCTCCAGAGTGTGACAAGGAACAAGGAAGAGAGCGGGTACTATCCGCGACTACGAATGCGTCTTGACGAACTCGCTCGACCCGACGAACCCGCTCACGATGTCCTCGTTGGTCTCGCCCTGGTCGAACTGCGTTACCCAATAGCTCACTTCAGATGGACTGGCGCTGCGGCCCAGGTAGGTGAAGTAATCGTCCTGAATGATTTGCGCTTCACGCTCCTGGCCGGCCGAGAATCCGCCGGCGACGCTTGCGCGGCTGGCGCCCGCCGACAATTGAGCCAACCAGTAACTTACGCCGCCGCTATCGGCCGGACGTCCCAGCACCACCTGGTACATCGCGCTCACCCAGGCGGGATTGGTGCCCCCGGCGTGGGCGTAGAACTCGTCGGATGCGATGAAATCGGCCTCGATCTGCTGGTCGGTCATCCCTTGCTGCATTTGACTTGTCCAGTAGGCGACGCCGGCGGCGTCGGGCCCACGGCCCAGGTAGGTCTGGTAGGTCGGGTCGATGACGTTCGTCGCGTAGGACTCGGCGCTGTGGATCAAATCGGCGGCGACCTGCGCCGGCGTCACTCCGTCTTGGATCTGCTGGTTCCAGTAGCTCAAGCCCGCATCGTCCGCCGGACGGTGCAGCACGTCCTCGAATGCACTGGCCACGAACGACGCGTTCGGAGCGTTGACGTAGGCGTGCGTTTCGACGTTGGCCGTCGAGCCGTCCTGGTCGGCAATGGCGATCTTCACGTCGTAAACGCCGGCGGCGGTGTAGGTGTGACTGCCGGTGACGATGAAGCTGTTGCCGGATCCGCCGACCGCACCGACCGTGGCCGCCGTTGTCGTGCCGCCGTCGCCCCAGTCGATCGTGGCCGCATAGTTGGCGGCGGGATCGCCGCCTCCGGCATCGGCGAAAGCCGCCACGATCGCGCCATCGACGCTCAATCCCTGGCTGACCACCACCGGTACGCCCGTGGCCAACAGCGGTGCGTGGGCCACGTGCGCCGTACTCTGGGCCGTGGCCTGCGTGCCGTCGCTGTCGGTGATCGTTACCGTAAGCGTGTAGTCCCCGGCGGACGTGTACGTGTGGCCTCCGGTCACGGTGAAGGAACCACCCAGTGCGTCGGCGCTACCGCCGAGGACCGGGAGCGGGACAATCGTGCCGGCCGTGGCCGACGTGCCGTCGCCCCAGTCGATCGTCGCGGAATAATTCGCCAGCGGATCGGCACCGCCGGTATCGACGAACGCCGCCACCGTGGCGCCGTTAACGGTCAGACCCTCGCTTTCGACCGGCAGGCCGTGGGCCAACAACGTCGCCTGGGCCACGTGCGCCGTGGTCTGGGTCGTGGCCTGGGTGCCGTCGCTGTCGGTGATC
>DATLQY010000590.1:0-3167 GCA_035534975.1 Pirellulales bacterium | reverse complement strand
TTGGCGCGGCCGATGGCGAATTCTAGAGGATTAGAAGATGGCAAGCGTGGTCGAACTCGAACAAGAAGTCCGTGAATTGCGGGAGAAAGTGGAAACATTAGCCGCCAACCAGGCAGCGAGGAATCAGCCTGGGGTCCCCATTGGGCCATTCACGCGTCATATGATCCAGCTCATGCAGGTGACTCAGGAACTTTTTCCCGGCCCTGTCAAGCTGAAGCTGATGTGCGATCCCGAGGTGCCCTCGGATCTCTTTGTCGTGTTCAAGGTTGAATCGAAGGGAGAACCCAAGGAAATCGTTGACAAACAATTGGAGTGGCACCAGCGAATTCGCGCGATTCTCGCAGATCCGCACGAAGAATTGCGACTTTCGATCATTCCATCATGATCACCGGCGAAGAATTCATTTCTCTCGCGGGCAAGTTGGCGTCCAGGCCGGACGCCGACGAAGCGACTAACCGCGCGGCAGTGAGCAGGGCATATTACGGCGCTTTTCATCTCGCCAAGGCCCTGTTAGACGACATGGGTTTTTCCGCGCCGAGAAATCCGAGTGGCCACGCATTCGTCTACCGCCGGTTGTTCTTCTCTCGTCAGCAGAATGCCCAAGCTATTGGGGCGCTTCTCAGCGACCTTCACCCCAGCCGAATTGAGGCCGATTACGACCTCAGCTCGGAAGAAGCCGGAACGAACCGGAACGCCAAGGAGTGTGTCGAAGAATCGCATCGGGTTCGATCGGCCATTCTAGCCTGTCGCCAGGAACCTGCCTTCAGCCAAATTAAATCGGACATTGCGACTTATGAAAAAAAGATTGGTGGTTGACGTACGCGCTACATGGAACCCCACGCCGGCACCAGCTTGAACAACAAAATCGCCAAGATTGTCCCGAAGGCCGGAATGATCGTGCAAGTGACGCAGATCGGCCAGTAGCAGCGCGCGTGCGTGTCGCCGCAAACATTGCGGATCAGCATCACCAGATAACCGTTGGCCGGCAGTGTGTCGAGCGAACCTGAGGCGATGGCCACGACGCGGTGCAGTGCGCGCGGCGCGACTCCCAGTTGGTCGATGTAGATCGGCTTGATGATCGGTAGCGCCAGACCTTGCCCGCCCGAGGCCGAGCCGGCCAGCCCGGCAATCAACGCCACCGCCAGCGCCGCGCCGAACAACGGATCGCCCGGCAGGTGTGTGACCCACTCGACCAATTGCTCGAAGGCGGGAAGGTTCCTGATGGCCGCGCCAAAGCCGACCACGGAACAAGTCGAACCGATGGCCACCAGGCCGTTGACGAAGCCCTCTCCCAGTGGTTGCCAGGCCGAGCGGATGGATTTCCGTAGCGTGAGCAGCCCCGCGGTCATACCCAAAAAAATGGCCAACGTCGGATCCTCAGGAAACCATTTCAAGAGCGAGCTCATGCGGACGACGACGTGGCTTCCTCCATCGGGCATCAAGAGCCAGCTTTCCAACGAGTTTCCCATCCACGGCAGTAAGCGCGGAAGCAAGTTGAGCGCCAGCAGTGTCGCCAGCAAAGGCGCGATCGCCGCCCACAACGGCGGTCCGGCTTCGACAGCGTTGGCTTCGGCGGGCAGATCGGCGGCGCGCGGTTCGAACCGCGCTCCTTGGCGCACATCGCGGCGCAGCGCCCACTCCAAGTAAAGCTGCCCCAAGGCAAACATCACGGCGGACACGATCAAACTCGCGGGCCAGCCCGCCCGGGCATCGGTCAGCGGCTCGTGGGTGACGTCATCAATGAGGTACTTCATGGGTATCAAGTTCTGGATTTCCGGCGATCCGGCGGTGGTCATCGTGAAGGTCACCGAACCGAAAGCCATGGCGGCGGGGATGAAACGCCGCGGCAGGTCGGCCTCGCGGAAGAGTTGCACCGCGAGCGGGTAGACCGAAAACCCGACGACGAACAGCGACACGCCACCGTAGGTCAAAACGGCGCAGGCCAACACGACCGAGAGGCAAGCCCGTTTCGGTCCCCAAAGCCGCACGACGTTTCGGGCGATCGTCGCCGCGGCGCCGGAGGTCTCCATCAACTTCCCGAGCGCCGCCCCCAAGGCGAAGATCAAGTAGAAGGGCTTCAGGTACTCGACGAATCCCCGCATGTAATCGTCAGTCATCCCGGTGAGCGGGTCGCGGCCGGAGAAAATGAGAATGGCCAGTGCGCACAAGGGGGCCACGACGAAAATGCTGTGCCCCCGGATCGCCAGCAAAGTCAACAGCGTAAACCCGCCCAAGAGCACCGCCATGGCATACGCCGATTCGAGATGGTCCATGTTCGGCAATCCTCGCTGGAATCGTTTACGTCGTTTTCCACCGCACGTGGGGAAATGCGCTTATCGCCGGTTAGCCTTCCAGCCTGACGAGGACCACGAGTTGCGCAGTCAGGCTGGAAAGCCTAACCTACGGAAGGCATCATCGCGTGCAGTACCAAACGGTACTTCCTGGCAGGGCCATTGCCAAGCGGAAACGGTGCCTAGGAATTCACGGCGCCGATGGTTAAGCTGGTACGGTGTGGCGAAGGTGGCAACGCCCACTGGGGCAGCCCGCCGTTACAGACTGTTGCTCGCCGATCCTCCCTCCACGCCCTTTGTCCAAAAGGTCCAAGATGCACGTCGGTCATCTGACGTTCCGCGGTCTTCTGGCGCTGGTGCCGATTGCCGCGTCGGTGCTGGTTGCCGACGAGTCGGCGCAACCGTCTCCCGCGCCGCCCGCCGGCCATTCGATCCACGGTGAGGTGTTCAACGAAGGGCCGCGGCAGAAGGCCTACTTGATGGGGACGACGGGCAACGTCTCCCTGCTCATCACCACGCGATCTCCCCAGGCCCAGGAGTTCTTCAACCAGGGCTTGGGCCAACTGCACGGCTTTTGGTACTTCGAAGCCGAACGCTCCTTCAGGCAGGCCGCCGCGCTCGACCCCGAATGCGCCATGGCTTACTGGGGCATGGCCATGGCCAACCGTCTCAACGAGGGGCGCGGAAAAAAGCTTTGCGACGAAGCCGTCCAACGCAAGGGAGCCGCTTGTCCGCGCGAGGTCCGCTGGATCGATGCCCTGGCCGACTACTTCGCCCCCGGTCCCGAAAACAAGCCCCGCGACAATCAGGAGCGACGCAAGCAGTTCGTGCGCAACTTGGAGCGCATCATTCATGAATTCCCCGAGGAGATCGAGG
>DATLQY010000589.1:0-13542 GCA_035534975.1 Pirellulales bacterium | reverse complement strand
CCGAAGGGCGTCCCTCGATCGGTCCCAATCAATTTGTGCCGCCAGAACCTCGACCTCCTTTTGGGCGAGGATTTCGCGGAACAGCTCCAGGTGCTCCAGCGGAATGACGGCCGCCAAGTCCTCACCATTGCGGCAAACTATCACCGGTCGGCCCGCCGTGGCAACCTGGCTGAGCACTGCGGCATACTCTTGGGCCGCTTGTGGCTCATCCACGCGGCCTGGCTCATCGAGTAAAGATGAAACGCTCATGATCCGCTCCTCCAACCGAGTGGGCTGCCCATCGCGAATGCTCCCAGGAACCCACATAATGAATCTATGAGCCGATCACAAAACCGCCAGGCGTGCGGGACGCGCACGACTGGACGGATTTTTGGATGTGCTCTAAATGGATTGTACCACGCCTTATCCGCCGCGATACCGGCGATCCGCCGCCTGTTTCTGAAAAACGCAGCCGTTCGTCGGTCAATTGTGTGCCTTGCAAGTGGATATGAAGCAGGCTCGGGAGCTTGGCCAGATGAGGCAAACCATCGCCCGTGATGGGCGTGTCCTTCAGGATGAGGGACCACAAACCGGACAGGCGACCAATATCGGCCAATCCGGCGTCAGTGACGTTGGTGCCGCTCAGGTCCAAAGTACCAAGTTCTTTCCAACCGCCGATCGTAAGGAGGTCCTGGTCGCTGACGCGCTGTGCTCCGACCAAGCTCCCTACGCCAACGAAGCCGCGGTAGAGCCAACTCTCGTCAAAGGAGATAAGTCGAAGCTCCCAGTTGGTCCCCAGCGACCATACGCGCCGCAGCGTATCGGCCGAGAGACTCAGCCACTGGCCGGCCACGAACGCCAAGAGCAAGATCGTGCCGCCCGCGGCGCGGCGCAATGGGTGTAGGCGACCTCGCCGGACGTGCCAAACGAGCAACATGCCCACCCCACAGGCCAACGCTGACATGGGCCAAACGATTGCCGGGTGAAACCCGTCGCCCGGGTTTCCTGTGAATGCCAGTACGATTCCGCCGGCGACGACGCCTGCCATTGCAACAGAGCCAACAGTCAACGAGGCCAGCACGATGCGCCGCACGACGGCCCAGGCGACCAGTGAACCGATAAGCGTGCCGATCGCCACGCCGGGCATGGCGTTGTAATGCGCCATGATCAGCCCACCGACGACCGCGCTCGTCAAGACGGCCACGAACCGATTCACCCGCCGCTTGGTTACGATGGCCACGGCCAGCGAGGCGACCGACGCCAACACGACCAGAAGGGGCGGGATCTCAATCCGCAGACTTTGAGGCCCTCCGGTGGCCTCGATCACACGCAGAGCGACGATCAAAACCGCCACCATCAGCAGCAAAACGGCGGGCCGAACCGTTGGACGTGCAGGTTCCATGACGACAGTCTAACAAATGCCCGGCGAAGCTACATGACTGGGACTGGGAAAGCTCCGCCGTTTGCTCGTCAAAAAGGTGCAGCTCCATCAAAGCTTGGCGAGGCTCAAACCGAACAGGGAGGTCAGCGAAAAGCGGAAAACGTGGACGCCGGAGGACATGGGATCGTCTACTATTCGTGATTTGGCCGACGCCGCGCTGGTCCGAATCGGACGATGGCGGGCTGGCCGGGGCGACGAGCAAAACCGAGTTTACCGCTGTTGCGAGCCAGGCGGCAAGTCGCCGAACCAAGCCCAGCACGCTGACTGCATCTGTTTACGCCGCGAACGGCCTGCCCCCGGCGGCACCAGCCGAACCGACGAGGCTCCAGCCGCCGACTACCCGTCGGATCCGATCTGTTCATTCCTCGACCTTATCTGCCCTGAAGGGCCGGAAGTTCCGATATCGTACGAATACTTCGCCGGTGCGTCGAAGTGTCAATTGATCGATCTCAAACGTATCGAGGTCACGGGGGCTCGGACATTTTTCGGGGTCGATCCGTAGGCCATCGATATCGAACGCGCAGTTGTGGCAAGAGCACATGAAAACGTTTTTGGCCGGCACGAACTCGATCAAGCCGCCGGATGGACAAGCCGTGCTAAGGCATGCAACTCGGCCCAATGCTGTTTTCCGCAGGTAGACGGCGCCGAGCACTCGCTTGGGATACTTGTTCAAGGCGTCCCCATGATCGTCAATTACCTGGCAAAACCTCGGAGTCCCATCGTCGGCCAGGGCGTTGAGCTTCTGGCCGGGGCATGCGCGCTATTGGCCGCCGTGGTCGTCGCACCGGTTGTGGTTGGCCGGATGTTAGTGGTGGTCGGCCGCTTGCATGATCAACCGCAAACTCGACGGGCCTACCATGCGACGGTGAACTTCCATCTTCCCACCGATTTCTGGTAAGATCCCACTTCGGCCTGTCCCCTGCCATTTGCACGGAATTCTGCGGCACGATGACGATCCCGGTGCGGCTTGAAAGCTGAACTCGGCGGCACCGAGTTGGAGAAGCAAGGCTACGGGGTCAAGCGAGTCGCAGCTTTATGGTAAAGAAACCGGCGAACCTGGGTGTCGTGAGTGGTCGGCTGGCTCCGTGCCCCAACTCGCCGAACTGCGTTTCGACTCAAGCCACTGACGCCGACCATCGCATGGAGCCGATCGCCATCGACGATTCGCCGGACCAGGCCATCGGGCGGTTGAAAACGGTGATCGGTGCCCTGCCTCGGATGAAGATCGTCACGGAGACGGAAGACTACGTCCACGCCGAGGCCACGAGCCGCCTTTTTCGTTTTGTCGATGATGTCGAGTTCTTCGTGGACCGAGAGGCGAAGGTCATCCACTTTCGCTCGGCGTCACGAGTCGGCCATTCGGACTTTGGCGTGAACCGAGCGAGGATGGAACAGATTCGAGCAGCCTATCAAACCGCAAAGTGATTCAGAAAAGCCGATACCCGGAGTGCGAGGAAGCTGTCCTCGTGCTCCGGCCGCACATGAGCGCCGCCGTCATGTTCACCTGGGGCTACTACGGCTGGGGGAACGCCACGCCCCAACTGATCGAGGCCGTGGATGCCGTCGAGTTGAGCCGGGGCTTCGAACCGCCGATCTTCGTTGACATCCGAATTCGGCGCAATGTCCGGGCGAAGGGCTTCGTCGGGAACGTCTTCGAGAAACGGCTGGGGCCGAGCCGTCATCGTTGGATGAAATCGCTCGGCAACAGGTTTATCGTGACCCGCACCGGCCCTGAAATTCAGATTGCCGAACCGTCCGCGGTGGCTGAACTGCTCGATCTGGCGTTGGAATCCGCCGGTCACAACCAGCGGCTTCTCTTCTTTTGCAGTTGCCAGTGGCCCATCGCTTGCCACCGAGCCACGGTCGCCGGGCTGGTCCTGGCGGTGGCGAAGGAGCGTGCCGTGCCCGTCGAGATCGTGGAATGGCCGGGCGGGGAACCAAGGCAGATCGACCTCGACGTGACGCCCCAGGTCTTGGTGGCCGTCCGAAAGGGGCGCATGACGGTGCCGCTCGGCAAGCAGCCTGACCTGGCCCAGGTCGCTGGTTTGCCGTGGTGTTCCATTGCCAAGCTCCAGTCGAACGGTGAAAAGCTGCACCGGGTCGTTGGCCCAGCGATGCGACATCCTGACCAATGGGTACTGCCGATTCTGTGCCGGACTTGCGGTCCTGTTTCGAACTTGAGCGAGGCCGAGATCCTGCGGCGGGGCTTCGGCCTGGAGCCAGCCCGGTCCTGATGATCCGGGCGAGCATTGTCAGCTTGATCGACGGCTCTCGTGCAGTAAAATGGGCGACGAACCTAGCTGACGGCAATGAGGGAGACCCAGCATGACTCAACTTGCGGTTCAATCCGGCGACTTCTCCGAGCGATCTTTCGGGGATTCTGCATTGAGGGCAAGAAAAGCGGTCGTCGCTCTTGAGGATCGGTGAACCCCCATGTTGCTTGAACCCCCGGATGTCGAACTGCTGCATCAACAAGCACGTGAGGATGTGACAATGAAACGGCTGGGTCAGGGACAAAGCATGTCCGATAGGGCCTTTCACGAGCTGGTCCGAGTTCTTGAGGAAGCCGTCCAGGCGGGTGTGACCTCGCTTGGCCTCGAACGCAAGGACCGGGAGTTGATGGTGTTTCACCAAACCGGCGATTTCGGCCTCGGTGTCACCCGCATTCCCGAGGATCTGCAACAAGCGGTCCTCGAAGAGCTCGCGAAGCGGGCTCGTCTTGCCCGCAGGTCCAAGGGAAAGATGCCGGTCACGCTTCTTGGCAAGGAATTCGAGGTCGTTGTGGAGGAGTTCGATAGCTTCGGCGAGTCGGCCTTCAACTTAAGCTTGCGGGAGCGGAAGGGGACCACAGTCCAATAAAGGATAGCGGACTCCTGAAGGCACGCGGCACTTTTGGGCGGCGGCATCGACGCTGACGTTGGGCAGTGTTTATGCTGACGCTGGCTGACGCTGGCTGACGCTGGCTGACGCTGGCTGACGCTGGCTGACGCTGGCCGTTCGATCGCGCTGCGATTGCGGCGACGTTCGCAAGCCCATTCGCAGCAGCATTTTGCGCCCGGTAAACAGGTCCGTGCTGACGCTGCTGACGCTGCTGACGCTGCTGACGCTGCTGACGCTGCTTTCGGTAACTTCACGACAGGGGGGGCCCCGGCATGACAGCTACTACGGCACAGCCAAAAGAATTGCTCCACGACGGTATCTCCAATTCGTCCGCGTTTTTTTCGTGACCTTTCTTGAACTTGGGAGCCCTTGCCCGCATGACTGGCCATGCGTATGATTAGGAATAGGGATGGTTGAGTCGGTTGCGGCCATGCGCCTGGCAGGCGAAACAACCGAAGTGGACAACTTGCGCGCCGTTCTTGGACGGCTTCGCCCATTCCGGCATGGCCTCTCGGAAAGTGCAGTGACCCACGGATAGCGTGGCAATACCACGGATGAAAGCGAATCGGAACCGTTGGCTTCCTGGGCAGTTCCTGGCCCCGTGACGATGCGTGACGATGGTGACGATGAAAAACACGCAAAGTTTTTCTGTTTCCCACGCAACTGCGTCACTTAGGGGGTATAGGCTGGGCATTTGGCGGCGACGTTTATTCCAGGATTCCACGTGGCCGAACATCAGACCATCTGTCATGAGCAGCAAGGTGGCTGGTGGCAGAGCCGGTTGCGAAGATGGCCAATTCGGCGGTCCACCCCGTCGGTCGGAATTCTCACGAATTCCGCTACGACAATCAACCTGCAGTCGTAGCGGAACTCGTAAGAGTTTCGATGGTCGCGCCCCAACGGTCGGAATTCTCACGAATTCCGCTACGCCTGCCATCCGCCGTCCACCCCGTCGGTCGCGGGGCGCTCGCCGAGACGGCAATTGCGAGCCGTTGGATGTGCATCGTTTTCGCGCAGTGGCAGCCAAACTACTGGGCACATGGGTGCGAGGGCCGATGAATCCGGTGATGCCAGGTGGGAATGAAATATATCAAAAACACCGATAGAAAACACTTTTTCAGCCTATATAATTTAATGAGAAATCGAACGTTCAAGGCGGCGTTTTCGATTGCCGAAGCGTGCTTAAGAATTAGGCAGACCTGATTGAGACGTAGGCACAGACACGTCGCCACGGCGACTGCGACTCTCGCCGTTCGCAGCCAGGGACCGAAACGAAAGCGGACGTGACGAGAAGGGCATCCACAGACTGCCTCGGCGGCGGATGCATCCCTTTGATCCAAACGATGCCTTTACGCCAGGCACTTTCTCGGCCACGATAGTGAACATGTCTGTCGACCCCGTGATCCGCTGCACTGGCTTCCGCTGCACTGGCTTCCAGCGCCGTTGGGTTCGTTGCTTCGTTGGTTGGCTGCTTGCTTGCCCGGCGCTGCTCGCGACGCACTCCATTCTCGCCGGTGAGCAAGACCACGGCCCCCTGTCGCCCCAGCGGGAGGCGGCGACATTTCAGTTGGCCGACGACGGCCTGATTGTCGAATTAGTCGCCGCCGAGCCCAACGTCAATAGCCCTGTGGCGGTCGCCTGGGATGCGGACGGCCGGATGTACGTGGCCGAGATGATCGACTACCCCCTTGGTCCGGCGGCCGGTCGTATTCGCTTGCTTGAAGACCGCGACCATGACGGCCGCTACGAGCAAGCCACCGTGTTCGCCGACGGGCTGAGTTTTCCCAACGGCGTGCTTTGCCTCTCGGACGGCGTGCTGGTGACCGCGGCCCCAGATATCTGGCGGCTGCGTGATCGCGACGGCGACGGTGTGGCCGACGAACGGGAGGTACTCTTTACCGGGTTTGGGCAGGGCAACCAGCAGCTCCGCGTCAACGGCCTGACGTGGGGTCTCGACAACTGGATCTACGGCGCCAACGGCCGTAGCGACGGGGAGATTCGCCGCCCTAACGATCCGCCCGAACAGACGATCTCGATTCGGACCCGCGATTTCCGTTTCAGGCCGGACGGCAGCCGATTCGAGGCCCTTGTCGGCCAAAGCCAATTCGGCCAGACCCGCGACGACTACGGCAACCGCTTCCTTTCCTGGAACACGGTCGCGATCCGCCAAGCGCTCTTCGACGACGCCGCGCTCGACCGCAACCCGCGGCTGGCCGCCGCGGCCGTCCATGACCTGGCCGCGAGAATCGATCAGTCGGAATTGGCCGACCGCGGCGAGGTCTTCCCGATCAGCCCACGCCCGCAGACTTTCAACCGCGAGCGGACCGACTTCTACAATGCCCTGTGCGGCTTGACGATCTATCGCGGCGACGCGCTGGGGGACGAATACGAAGGCAACGCCTTCGTGGGCGAGAGCCTGACGAACCTGGTCCATCGCCGCGTACTCAAACCCGACGGCCCCACGTTCGTATCGTTGCGTGGCGAACAAGGACGAGAATTTCTGGCATCGAGCGACCCCTGGTTCCATCCGGTTTATATGGCCACCGGACCCGATGGTACCCTGTACGTCGTCGACTTCTATCGTCGCTGGGTCGAGCACCCGCAGTTCGTGGCCGAAAAGCCGCGTGGTGAGGTTGATTGGCGTGAAGGGGCCGCGCATGGCCGGATTTGGCGCATCCGCCGGCGAGACGTGGCGCCGGCGCCGGCTCACCGTTTGTCTCGCGTGACGAGTACCGAGTTGGTGGAGCACCTTTCGGACTCCAACGGCTGGGTCCGCGACACGGCGCAGCGCCTGCTCGTCGAGCAACACCTGACGCGGGCCGTACCGCTGTTGCGCAAACTGCTCGCGGAAGGCGCCTCGCTCAAGGGCCGGCTGCACGCCCTCTGGACGCTCGACGGTCTCAACGCCCTCGACGACGACACGTTGGTCGCCGTCCTGCGTGACCCTTCCGTCGCGCTCCGCGAGCAAGCGCTGCGGCTCGTCCAGCCGAGATGCGCTGAATCAACACCACTTCGGGAAGCGCTCCTGGCCCTGGCGGACGACCCGAATGGGGCGATCCGCTTCCGCTTGGCTTTGGCCCTTGGTGCGAGAAATTCAGGTGCGAGTGATTCACGTGCGGCACATCGCTACGAACACCTGGCGGAGCTGGTCAAGCTGGCCAAGACGATCGACAAGGAACCTTGGACGGCGCTCGCCTTGAGCGGTAGCCTCGGCACCACAGCCGGTCCGTTGCTGGACGAATTGGTGAAGGACGACCCGGACTGGCTTGATCGGCCGACTCCCGGACAAATCGGCTTCCTCGTACAGGTAGGGCAGTCGCTCGGCGGCCGGACCGGCGATCGGGAGGCACTCGCGACGACGATGGAACTGGCCGTCTCCCAGGTTTCCAAGGGCACCAGACCCGGCGGCCTGGCCATCGTGGTGGGCGTGGCGCGCGGCATGACGGACGTGGGGCGATCGTTCACGGCCACGCTCCGCGAGGCGGCAAGCGACGGAAAGCCCGGTTGGCTCGACCTCGTGAGTGCTTTGGCGGCCGTTCGGACGTTGGCGCTCGATTCCGAACAGGCGGTCGAGCATCGCCTGGCCGCTATCGAGGTGCTTGGTGTTGCTGACACGGCGGAGCACGGGAAAGACCTGATACGCCTGCTCGAAGCGGGCGTGCCGCAGGCGCTCCAGTCGGCGGCGACGGCGGCCCTGGCCCAGATGGCCGACGTGGAGCTGGCGGCGGAGATCTTCAGCGGCTGGAACGGCTTCATCAGGACCACGCGCCGCGCCTTGATCGACTCCGCACTGCGCTGGCCGTTGACTTCCGCCGCGCTCGTCGAATCGCTGGAACGGGGTGACATCCTGCCTGTCGAGCTCGAAGCGTTCCAGCGCGAGATGTTGACGAAGGTCCGCGACAAGGAGCTGGCCGAACGTGCTCGGCGTGTATTGGCCGCCGCGGTGCCCGCCAATCGTGAGGAGGTCATTGCCCGCTACCAAGCCAGTCTTCAGCTCACCGGTGACCGCCGCCGCGGCGCCGCGTTGTTCCATCAGCACTGCTCGGCTTGCCACGCGGTGCGGGGGATCGGCCACAGGGTCGGCCCCGATCTTTCCGGTGCCTCGGCGAAACCCAAGGAATCGTTGCTGATCGACCTGCTCGACCCGAGCCGCCAGGTTTCGCCCGACCAGATCGCCTACACGCTCGCGACCGAGGACGGCCAGGTGTTCGCGGGATTGCTGGTGGCTGAAACTGCGACCAGCGTCACGCTCCGCCGGGCCGAGGGTCTGGAAATCACCGTGCTGCGGGGTCAGATCGACGAGTTGCAGGCCAGCGGCACGTCGCTGATGCCTGACGGGCTTGAGCAGCAGCTCACGGAGCGCGACGCGGCGGATCTGCTGGAGTTCCTGTCGGCGCCTGGGGATTGACGACGGCGATGACCTCCTTGACGCTGGCCTTACCCACGCGGACAATCTTGTTGCAAAGTCGTTTCTCATACCGCACTCGATCAGGATACCCCTCATGTCGCGAAGGAAGAGTTGGCTGGCAGTTTTGGCCGTCGCCGCGTGCGGTTGCACCCAGGAAAAACAACCGCCCGCCCCCAAGGCCGGCGGCTCGGCTACGGTGGCCCAGGCAACCAACGCCGATACCCGCGATGCGAAGCCCGACCAAGAGGCCACTGCGCGCGAATCGGCCGCGGATAAAACCGCTGAGAGCGCCGGCAACGCGCACGAGCCGGCCGCCGATATCGCGGACGCAAGCGCGGTCACGACGGGTGCGACCGACGGCGAGGTGACCACCGACGGCGAAACGACTGATCGGGACAGCGCAGCACAAACCGTGGCGGCAATTACCGCGGCCCCGGCCAGGCCCGCGGGTCCCGAAATCCAGGCCCAGGAATTCGTCGACGCGCTCGCCGCCGGGGAGTTCGAGAACGCCACCCGCGACTTCGACGACACGATGCTGAAAGTCATGCCTGCCGGCAAACTCAAAGAGACTTGGGGCACCGTCGAATCTCAGGCGGGCAAATTTCAAAAGCGCCGAGCGAGCCGCTCCGAAAAGGCCAAGATCAAAGACTCCGACCTCGACATTGTTTTCGTCACGTGCGACTTCGAGAAAATGGCACTCGACGTCAAAATCGTCTACACCGATGACGCCAAAGTGACCGGGCTTTTCTTTACCCCTGCCAAGCCGGCGTTCGTCGGCAAGGAAGAGCTTTGGCTCGGCGAATTGAGCGCCGGCGGCGTCAAGCTGCGGTTGCTCGTGCATCTGGGCAAGACGGCGGACGGCAAGTACCAGGCCACGCTCGACAGTCTCGACCAGGGCCAGAAGGGAATACCGTTCGACGCCGTGACCTACGAGAAACGTACGGTCCGCCTGGAAGCAAAGGCCCTGCAAATCGTTTTCGAAGGAACCATCGACGAAGCAGGCCGCGAATTGACGGGCGAATGGCGGCAAGGCGGGTCAGCCATTCCGCTGACGCTCGAGCAGGTCGATTCCGAACCTCAGGCGCGCCGGCCTCAGACACCCAAACGGCCTTTCCCGTATGATGAAATCGAGGTTTCCTACGAAAACAAAACCGCTGGGGTCAAACTCGCCGGCACTTTGACGGTCCCCAAAGCGGATGGACCGCACCCTGCGGCAATCTTGATCACCGGCTCGGGCGCGCAGGATCGCGACGAAACGATCTTCAATCACAAGCCGTTTCTCGTGTTGGCCGACTTCCTTACCCGGCGCGGCATCGCCGTCTTGCGAGTCGACGATCGCGGCGTCGGCGGTTCCACGAGCTCGGAGGTCCAGGCGACGACCGGCGATTTTGCCGATGACGTGCGCGCGGGAATCGAGTTCCTGAAGGGCCGGCCGGACATCGACCAAGCTTGCATCGGCCTCATCGGCCACAGCGAAGGGGGCGTGATTGCACCGCTGGTGGCGTCACAATCGCCCGACGTGGCGTTCATCGTCATGCTGGCCGGCAGCACGGTGACGGGAGAGGAAGTCCTGTACCAGCAAGGGGCCGCGTTGCTGAAGGCCGCCGGCGCCTCAGACAAAGTCCTGGTCGCCGAGCGCGAACTGCAATCGCGGATGTTCGCGATCGTAAAGTCGACTCCTGACTCGAAAGAGGCGGTGGAGAAAATCAACGCGAGCGTCGCCGAATTCGTCGACTCGCTGGATGACGAAACTCGCCGGGGGCTTGGCGACGTGAAGGCCACGGCAGCCGCCCAGGCGCCGGGCGTGGCCGGCAACTGGTTTCGCTTCTTTCTCACGTACGACCCTCGGCCGAGTCTCGAAAAAACCCACTGCCCCGTGCTGGCGCTCAATGGCGAGAATGACCTGCAGGTCTTGCCAAAGGAGAACCTGGCCATCATCCGTGAAGCCTTGACCGCGGCGGGCAACGACGACTTCGAGATCCACAAGCTCGCCGGCCTCAACCATTTGTTTCAGACCAGCCGCACCGGCCAGGTTGCCGAATACTCCCAGATCGAAGAGACCATCGCCCCAGCCGCGCTCGATCTGATTGGCGACTGGATCGCGCGGCACGTTACGAAGACCGCACGGAGGAACTTGAAGTGAAGTCGATCACGATGTTGGGCGGTCGAAGAGCGTGTTGCGACGGCATCACGCGCCGCGAAACACTGGCAGCGGGCGCCCTGTCGCTCCTGGGCGGGATGTTCGATACGCCGTCGCTGTTGGCCATCGAGAAGACGCCTGGGGCACACCTACGGCCGGCCCGAGCCAAGAGCGTCGTGCTCCTGTACCTGCAAGGCGGGCCTCCGACGCAAGACATGTTCGACTTGAAGCCCAATGCCCCGGGCGGCGTCGGCGGAGAATTCAAGCCCGTCGCCACCAGCGCCGCCGGTGTCGAGATCGGCGAGCTGTTGCCGCTCACGTCGCGATGGATGCACAAGGCCGCCGTTGTGCGCAGCGTGTACCACAACGGCGGTTGCCACAAGAACCTGCCGATGTACACCGGCCACGACGTCAATTTGCCCGACGAGGAGTTTCGCGACGGCGACCCGCCCAGCATGGGCTCGGTGTGCGCCTATCTCGATCGAGATCAATCGAAAGAGCTGCCGGCCTACGCTTATCTGCCTTGCCCCTTGGGTTGGGGAGAGCTTCGCAAGAAGGCGGGGCCGCACGGGGGATTTCTGGGGCGACGCTACGATCCGTTCTGCACCGAGTGTACGGCTTACGTCGATCGGCCGCCGGAAGTGCAGTACCACGCGCAGGTGCTGCGGGGCGAGCCGCGATTGACCGACATGGACCTGGTCGACGGGATCACACTCGACCGGCTCGATGGACGGCGGCGGCTGGTCGAACAGTTCGACGAGAGCTTCCGCGCGATCGAATCGCGGCGCGATCTGGGCAACTTTCCGACTCAGCAGCGCCTGGCCTTCGAGATGCTCACCTCGGCCGCGGTGCGCGAGGCATTTGACCTTGGCCACGAGGACGAGGCGACTCGCGAGCGCTACGGCCGCACGTTGTTCGGCTCGACGACGCTTCTGGCGCGGCGGTTGGTCGAGCGGGGCGTGCGTTTCGTGAATGTGAGCTGGGACAATTTCTCCGCCCGCTTTCAGGTCAGCCGGGCGGGCTGGGACACCCACGAGAACAATTTTCCGATGCTCAAGACCATGTTGCCGAGCTTCGATCAGACCTACGCGGCTTTCATCGAAGACCTGGATTGCCGAGGGCTGCTCGACGAAACTCTGGTCGTGACCATGGGTGAAATGGGCCGCACTCCCAAGATCAACGCCAAGGGCGGACGCGATCATTGGACGTATTGTTACTCAGTCTTATTGGCCGGGGCGGGCATTCGCGGCGGCACGATCTACGGCGCTTCCGACAATCAGGCGGCGTACATCAAAGACAACCCCGTCCATATTCGCGACATTTGCGCCACGATCTATCATCTGCTGGGCATCGATCCCGAGTTGCAGGTCTTCGACCGAGGTGGCAGGCCCATCGCCATCGCACACGGCGGCCGGCCGGTCGAGGCGATTCTGGGATAATGAGATACAAACGCCGGGCAAATCGTTCTCACGGCGACACAGAGCACCACGTTTGGGTCGGCGTAGTGCTCGTTCTGCTCGCCACCCTCGTCGTGCCGGCACCGAGCGGGGCCGGCGCGCAGGCGCAACGGACACCGGACGAGCATTTTACCGCGAGCGAGGTTATGATCGCGATGCGCGACGGGGTACGGCTGCACACGCGGCTCTTCGTGCCCAAGGAGCACGACGGACCGTTGCCCTTCATCCTGGTTCGCACCCCGTACGGGACGCAGAACGCCACGGACACGTTCGCCGTCTATTTGAAGGCACTGGTCGACGAGGGGTACATCTTCGCCTTCCAGGATATCCGCGGCAAATTCGAGTCGGAAGGGGTTTTCGTGATGCAGCGCCCTGCCCGCGCGGCGGGCGACGAGGCAACGCTGGACGAAGGGACCGACACGTACGATACGATCGCATGGCTGCTCGAAAATGTGCCCGGTAACAATGGCCGGGTCGGCATGCTCGGCGTCTCCTACCTGGGCTGGACGACGATCATGGCCGCTCTCGAACCCCACCCCGCCCTCAAGGCGATCTCGCCGCAGGCTTCGCCCGCCGACATGTGGCTCGGCGACGACTTCCACCATAACGGAGCCTTCCGGCTGAGTTACGGGTTCGAGTACGCCTACGAGCTCGAAAGCGGCAAGGAGCTGAAGCACTTTCCCTTCGACCGCCACGACACGTACGACTGGTACCTCGCGCTCGGGCCTTTGGCGAACGTCGAGAAGCGACATTTCCACGGCAAGATCCCGACCTGGACCGACTACGCCGCCCACCCCGACTACGATGAATTTTGGAAGCGCCAGACGCTGATACCTTCGATCCGCGACGTGAAAGTGCCCACGCTGAACGTCGCCGGCTGGTGGGACCAGGAAGATTTTTACGGTCCGCTGCGAATCTACGAGGCGCTCGAGCGCTTCGACACGCGACACGAAAACTACCTCGTCGTCGGCCCCTGGAACCACGGCGGCTGGAGCGCGGAGCCGGGCGATCGCCTGGGGCCCATTACGTTCGACAGCGCCACCGCCAAGCATTTTCGCGAGGCGGTCCAGGCCCCCTGGTTCGCGTATTTTCTCAAGGACAAGGGAACGCTCGATATGCCCGAGGCGCTGACGTTCGAGGCCGGCACGAACCGTTGGCGGCACTGGGACGCCTGGCCACCCGCGGCGAAATGCGAAGTCCGCCGGCTTTACTTCGGGCCCGGCGAAACGCTCTCGTT
>DATLQY010000588.1:0-4560 GCA_035534975.1 Pirellulales bacterium | reverse complement strand
CCTTCTTGCGGCCTTGAATTCGCGTATCGTTACGACGGTTGATATACACTAGGTCACAATTGGACGTTTGGCCAAAGGCGTTTGCCCGAGGCGGACTCTGCGCTCTCGGACATAGCAGTCTCGTCGGAAATCGGCGGAGTTGCTCACCGGGCGGCTGGCTAGGGCGCTACGCCTGTCGCTGGCGTGCGCTTTCCCGCATCGTTACAATGTCTGGCAGGGAGATGTTAGCTGCGCAGCGCGCTGGGCCAATACGAATCTCGGCCGACCGTCGCAGCAATACCACTTGGCCCTCGTAACTCATCAGTAGCCCTCGTAGCTCAGTGGATAGAGCACCGGTTTCCTAAACCGGGGGTCGCAGGTTCGATCCCTGCCGGGGGTATCTTCGAATCCTATCATCGACCGCGGGGCGTCGAAAAAAGCCCACTGCAGGCGGGGCAGGAACCTGCAATGGGCTCAAATCCGGGGTTACCCCCGACTCATTCATTGTCACCGCTCCGAGGTGGATGTCAACAAAAAAACCGGAAAAATCCAGTTGGCCCCGGCCTGCCCAAAATCGGCGGTTTTTGAGGACGAGAACGGCTCAGATCGATCTCGGAATTGTTCCGCTCGCAATGTTTCCGCTACCGCCGGGCTCGTCCCGGTGGAGCGATGATTGAATCCTAGCAGTGCCAGCCGAATGCGCGCTCCAGGCCCCGGCCTGTTTCAGTTGGCACTGGCCACGCGGATCAACTGCAAATAGTCGACGGCGATCGCCAAGGTTTCCTGGTTATAGTAGTCTTCCATGTCGAACACGGGGCGCTTGGCGTTGCCTAGCTCCTCGATCTGCTTTTCCTCCTCCCGCTCGGCGCTCCATTCCTCGCGTTCAGCCATGAATTTCCGCTCGTTCAGTGAAACGGCCCGTCCCTTCTGCTCCACGTAACGTTGAATGTCACGCGACAGCTTCTGGAAGCCCGCCGATTGCGCGCGCCGCTCGGCCGAAAGCCGGGTCATTCGACCGACCACCGTCTTGTCCACCAGGTGCATCCTCTGGTGGGGGACAGAGGGGATATGGTCGAACTTCAAGGCATAATCGAGGTCGGCCTCGCCGAGCTTCTCGATCACGTTGGTGAAGCTGGGCAATTCGATGTCGGCCAGCACACCGCGGTTCTGGGTGCTGTCGCCGTTGGGCCGGTAGAATTGCTGCATGGTGATCTTCAACGCGCCCATGTGCGGGGCATTGCCCAGGCGAAACAATTTGCGGCCCAGGTCTTGCAGGCTCTGCACGGTCCCCTTGCCGTGGGTCGTCTTGTCACCCACGATCAGCCCGCGCCCGTAGTCCTGAATGGCGCCGGCGAAAATCTCGCTGGCGCTGGCACTGAGCTTGCTCGTCAACACGACCAATGGCCCGTCCCAGGCGGTGCCTTCCACCGGATCATCGTAGTGCTGAATGTGGCTGTCCTTGTCCTTCACCTGCACGATCGGCCCCTGGTCGATGAACAGGCCGGTCAGATTGATGGCCTCGGTGAGTGAGCCGCCGCCGTTGCGCCGCAGGTCGAGCACGACCGCGTCGACTTGTTTCTCCCTGAAACCGTCCAACAGCGCCGCCACGTCGCGGGTCGTGCTCTTGAAGTCGTCATGTCCATTCTTGGCGGCGTCCATGTCCATGTAGAAACTGGGCAGGTCGATCACTCCAACCTTGTACTTCCGGCCGTCTTTTTCCTGTTCGACGATCTCGCTTCGCGCTTCGCTCTCGGTCAACGCAATCTTGTCGCGGACGATGTTATAGATCTGAGGATCGGTTTGCGCGGCCGGAATGACCTCGAGCCGCACGGTCGTGCCGCGGTGGCCGCGAATCATGGCCACCACGTCGTTGAGCTTCATTTCCATCGTGGCAACGACGGTACCCGTTTCACCCTGGCCCACGCCGACGATTCGATCGTCGCGCTTGAGCCGGCCGTCGCGGTCGGCCGCGCCTCCCGGAATGATTTGCTTGACCACGGTGTAGCCGTCGTCCACGTCGTACTGCAGCGAGGCGCCGATCCCCTCCAGGTTCAGACGCATCATGATCTCGAAGTTCTCGTAGGAACTGGGCGACATGTAGGAGGTGTGCGGATCGAAGGACGTGGTCAGGCTGGTCAGGTACATTTCGAGCAGTTCCTCGTGGTCCGCCCGGTGCCTGAGTTTTGCGATGTTGTGGTAACGCCGGCGCAACCGCTGCCGTGGATCTTCGGGTGGCTTGCTCGGCTTGTCGGTCTTGGCAGGTTCACGCTTCGTCGGCTCGGAATCCCTATCCTTCTCGGCCTTGGCCTTGGCCTTGGCGTCGGCCTTGAGGGCCAACAGTTCGTACTTGATCCGCTTACGCCACAGTTCGCTGGCCTCAGCCGCGTCCTTGGGGTAATGGGCTTCGTCCGGGTCGATTACCAGATCCTCGTCGATGGTGAAGTCGTGGTCCATTTCCAGCAATTGGTCGATCAACGCAACGCGCTCGTCGATCCTCTTGAGCAAAGTACGGTACACGGTGTACGAGAACGAGACGTCACCCAGCTTGATCTGGTCGTCCAGAACGTCTTTCTTGGTCGTGAAGGCGTCGATGTCGCTCTGATAAAAGTAAAGTTTGGGAGAATCGAGCATGCGGATAAAACCTTTGAGCAACCGCTCAGAAATCTCGTCATCCAGCGGGTGCCGCAGCAGGTGGTCGGTATTCAGCAGGCCGACCACCGCGTTGGTCACGTTGCGGTCGGCGGGGGCTGGGGCCCCCAAGTCGGCCCACGAAACTTTGACGGCCCCCAATGCCAAAGCCCCCAATGCCAAAGCCGAGCCCAGGCCGAGGAAAAATCGCGAGCGAAAACGATGAACGGCGGCGACCGGGTGAATCATCGGGATTTCCTTGTTCCTTATCAGTTGGACACCAAGACCGGATGGCATAAGTCCACACCAATCAATGACTTAAAGGATCGTATACGGAAGTTTCATCGAGATCAAGCCCAGTGACCATTCGTGTCGCTTGACCGGGCCGGTGCGAGGCCCATAATCAACGTTCCGGCGGGGCCTGCGACGTGGACACCGGCGCGAGTACACGTGTGTCGAATCACCATCCGAGCCTTGCCGCCTCTAAGGTTGCGCGTCGCTCGATCACGGCAACGAACCTGTTTTTCCGAAAGCAACTTTGGGCGTGGCCGCTACTTGCGGCGGTGTTGCTCGGCGGAGTCGGCTACGGGCTGCGGACGAGCGTCGAACGCGCGGTGAGGGCCTCGATGGAAGGCCAGTTGCAGGCGATCCTCGACGCCGACGTCGCCGCGCTGCGAATCTGGCTGGAAGCCCAGCGGTCGAACGCCGAAACCGCCGCCAGCGCCAAACTGGTGGGCCATTTGGCCCGCGAGCTGATCGACTTGGCACACCAGAGGGAATTCATGCCGATCGTACTGGCCCAGTCGCCCCAGCTTGCCGAATTACGCACGGCGATCCAGCCCTGGATGGACGCCCATGGTTTTACCGACTTTATCGTGGTCGATCGTGAAAAGCAGATCGTCGCGGCCAGCCAGGCGGAGCTGATCGGCCGGCAGGAACTAACTCGCACCGCGGCATTTCTTGACACGGTGCTCGCGGGACAGGCCACCGTGTCGCGCCCCTTTCCGTCGCGTATCCTGCTGACCGACGAGGACGGCGAGGTGCGGGTCAACCTCCCGACGATGTTCGCCGTCGCGCCATTGCGCGACGATTCCGACGCGGTCGTGGGCGCGCTGGCGCTGCGATTGCGGCCCGAACGCGACTTCACACGCATCCTGAACGTGGCCCGGTTCGGCCACACGGGCGAGACGTACGCCTTTGGGCCAACCGGGTTGCTCCTTTCTCAAAGCCGTTTCGACGACGACCTCAAGCGCGTCGGCTTGCTGCCAGACCGCGAGGACGCCCATTCCATCCTGACCCTTGAGTTGCGAAACCCGTCGGTCGACATGACCAAAGGCGCGCGTCCGAAGATCCGCCGCTCAGAACAACCGTTGACGAAGTTGGCGGCCGAGGCGATCGCCGGGCATTCGGGAGTGGACGTCGACGGTTACCGCGACTACCGTGGCGTCCCTTCGCTCGGCGCCTGGACCTGGCTGCCGGAGTTTGGCTTTGGCGTGGGCACCGAGGTCGACCTTGCCGAGGCCTACCGGCCAACCGCGATCTTGCGATTGGCTTATTGGGGAATGTTCGCGTTGCTCGCGGTTTCGACCGTTGCCATCTTCGCCTTCACCGTCGTCGTCGCCCGATTGAGGCGCGCCATGAGGCAGGCCACCGTCGAAGCGAAACAGCTTGGGCAGTACACGCTGGAAGAAAAGCTCGGCGAGGGGGGCATGGGAGTCGTCTATCGAGGCCGGCACGCCAGGCTGCAACGCCCAACCGCGATCAAGCTGCTCGACGTCGAGAAAACGACCCCCGAATCGATCCGCCGTTTCGAGCGCGAGGTCCAGCTTACCAGTCAGTTGAACCACGCCAATACCGTGGCCATCTACGACTTCGGCAGCACCCCCGAAGGAGTCTTCTATTATGCGATGGAGTACCTCGAAGGCATCAACCTCGAGCAACTGGTGCAAAAGC
>DATLQY010000587.1:0-8707 GCA_035534975.1 Pirellulales bacterium | reverse complement strand
TTCTGGCCGGCGGGCGCCCCCAGCCAAGGGCCCGACGGCGTCTGTGGCCCGTGCAGCGAGATCTTTTACCACTCCGGCACGGGCGCTTCCGTCGAGATTTGGAACCTGGTATTCACCCAGTTCAACCGCGTCGGCGAGCCGCCCAACAACCTTCGCTCGCTGCCGAGCAAGAACATCGACACGGGCATGGGACTCGAACGTACCGCCGCCGTGTTGCAAGGAGTGGATAGCAACTTCCACATCGACATTCTGCGGCCAATCGTGGAAGCGGCGGCCGAAGTATGCGGAATGAGGTACGATCCGGCCAACGACAACGGCCGGCGACTGCGGCGGATCACCGATCACGTCCGGGCCTGCACGTTCGCGATTCACGAAAACGTCTACCCCGGTCCCAACAAGGAAAAGTACGTCATCAAGCGGCTCTTGCGCCGCGCGGTGCTCGACGGCCGTCAAATGGGCCTCCAAGGGCCGTTCCTGCACAAGCTGGTGCCGGCCGTCGCTTCGGCCATGAAACACCCCTACCCGGAACTGGGCGAAACCACGGTCCGGGTAAGCCAGGTCATCGAGAAAGAAGAGAGCAACTTCTTTTCGACGATCGACGGCGGGCTGGAGCGGATCGAACGGATCTTCGCGACCATGCGCGACGACGGCCGGATCATGGTCGCCGGCCACGAGGCGGCCGACATGTACACGACCCACGGCTTTCCGCCCGAGCTATTCGAGACGCTTGCCGCCGAGCACAACTTCACTTTCGACTGGCCCGGATATCGCAAGGCGATGGAGGAGCACGGGGACGTTTCCGGCGGCGGACGAAAGCAGGAACTGTTCAGGAGCGGCCCTCTCGATGGTTTGAAGAAAGCCCTGCACGGCAGCGATTTTCTTGGTTACGAACAGACCACGTCCACGGGAAAGGTCGTGGGACTGATCGCCCACGACAAGCTCTGCGACCAAATCGACGAGATCAACCATCAAGAGGCGATCGTGGTGGTCCTCGATCGCACGCCGTTTTACGGTGAGAGCGGCGGGCAAGTGGGCGACACCGGAGAGATCGTCGGCGATGGCGTTCGATTCGAGGTGATCGACACCCAGAAGGAGGGCGGTTTCATCCTGCACTACGGACACCTGCGCGAGGGCGTGATCAAGCAGGGCGCGACGGTCACCTCTCGGGTCGACGCCGACCGCCGTCAGGGGATCCGCCGTGCTCACTCGGCCACGCACATCCTGCACCACGCCTTGCAGAAGTACCTGGGCCGCCACGCCCAGCAGCAAGGCTCCAAGGTCGACCGCGACTTGCTACGGTTCGACTTTACCAATCCGCACTCGATTTCTCGCGACGAGTTGGCCAAGATCGAGGACGAAGTCAACGAGCGCATCACCGCCGGCGAACCGGTCCATTGGACGGCGCTGCCGATCGCCGAGGCCCGCAAGAAAGGGGCGATGATGCTCTTTGGAGAAAAGTACCCTGACGTGGTGCGGATGGTGTCGATGGGCGAGTTCAGCAAAGAACTCTGCGGCGGCACGCACTTGGACAACACGGGACAGGTGGGACTGTTCAAGATCGTGGGTGAGGAGAGCGTCGCGGCCGGCACACGTCGGATCACGGCGGTGACGGGGCCGGCTGCGCACCGGCGCGTTCGCTTGACCGAGGCGGCGTTGGCTGAAACGGCCGCGGCATTGCGAGTGCCTCCGGCCGAGGTGCCCGCGCGTGTCACGGCCTTGGTCAAGGAAGCCCGCGAGTTGAAGAAGCAATTGTCGGCCGGTGGACGAGCGGGGGGCGCGTCGGTCGACGAGTTGCTTCAGAACCACGGCGGTGTCCGCCTCGGTGGAGCAGCCTCCGTGCAAGTGGTTTCTGGTCCGGGTGCGGTGGGTGGCGCCGCGACCGGCGGCGACGTCGCTAAGGTCATCGTGAAAGAGGTTTCTGGAGGCACTCCGGACGGACTGCGGCAGTTGATCGACCAACTTCGACGAAAGGAAGGCGAAGTCGCAGTCCTACTTGGAGCTCGAACCGAGGATGAAAAGGTCGTGCTTGTTGCGGGTGTGACCGAAGGATTTGTCAGTCGTGGCTTTAGTGCGGGAGTTTGGATACAGAGTGCTGCCAAAGTAGTCGGCGGACGGGGTGGCGGCCGAGCCGACATGGCCCAGGCCGGTGGCAAAGATGCTTCCAAGCTATCCGCCGCGCTGGATGCAGCGCGAAATGCGATGCCTAGTGAGCTGCCGGCGCCATGAGATTCGACGTAGGAACGCACCATGGATCACTTGGCCGGCCCCTGGAGCGCCGCCGTCGTCTTGATGACTTTTTCCAATAGGTTTGGGTTCACGACGCCTCCAAAATCGTCGGCTGCCAATCCAGCAATTTCTTCCTTTTTCAATTTGACGGGCCATCGACAGACAGCGACGGTTGGCTTTCTCAACTTCGTGCGGCAACGCCCGGCGGGGTGGTGTGGTATCTCAACGTAGTCGGCGGGGCGCGGTTCTACGTTCGCTGACGTGTGCGAACACACGATGCCGGCGAGCTCGGTCTCTGCCGTGATTTCGGCATCGGACGTGGTAATTACAACCGGCCGACGTTTCGCCTTGCCACCTTTCCCAGGGACATTAATCCAGATGATGCGACCCTGGCAGATAGGTGGCACGAACATATTTTACGTGGGCTCTACCAAGGACGTTCTTCCTCGTCATCGTTGTCGAGTTCGGGCGGGATCTTGGCGTTGTCAGCCCATTGAAGCATGACAGCGTTGTCTGGCGTGGAAGCCTTCGGCTTGGCGAGCTGCAAAAGCTGCATCCGAGCCCACGACGACGTGCCGATTGTTTCGGAATTTGCGGCTTCGTCCAGGACCTTGCGTTCGGTTTCCGTAAGTAGAATCCGCAACACGTTTTTTCGGCTTTCACGATTTGGTTTCTTGGATCGCGCCATGCCCATATTATTGCTATAGCACGTTCTTTTGACAATGCGCCTCCTTTACGCAGATATTCTTGGGCGCCGGAACTTAAGGCCGGGGGAGACGAAGAGACCGTCGGCCTTTAACGCTTGGAATTCTTATGAATTCCGATACATCATCCTTCTGCTGGGGGCAGAACGGGCAGAACGGGGCGGCTTGACACCCTGCGGCTCCCCCTTTAGGATCATCGGTTTCTCAAAAAACCGCTTAATTTTCTGGGCGAGGAGAAATACCCCGCTGGAGTAGCTTTTTCTCATGGCCGTACCAAAGCGAAAACATTCCAACGCCCGCACAGGAAGCCGCCGGGCTCACGATGCCAAGAAGCCCAAGCAGTTGTTCTACTGCCCTCGGTGCAGCACGGCCCTGCCGTCGCACGTGGTTTGCCCCAATTGCGGTTACTACATGGGGCGGGTCGTGGTTGAGCCCGACGAATAATGGCGCCCGACGAAAAGTGGAGCCGGACGAATAGTGGGTAAGATCGCCTTTCTTTTTCCCGGACAAGGCGCCCAGACGGTGGGCATGGGCCGGGCGTTGGCCGAGTCGCTGCCGGAGGCGGGCCGTCTGTTCGCTCGTGCCGGCGAAATCCTGGGTTATGACCTGGCGCGCATTTGCTTCGAGGGTCCAGCGCACCAGCTCGATTCGACGGTCCATAGCCAACCGGCACTGTTCGTCACCAGCCTCGCGGCGCTCGAATCGCTGCGGACGCAATCGCCGGAGGTGGTGGCGGGGTGCGAGGCCGCGGCCGGACTGAGCCTGGGTGAGTATACAGCGTTGGTTTTCGCGGGCGTACTCGACTTCGAAACAGGATTGAAACTCGTCCAGGAGCGCGGCCGCGCAATGCAATCAGCGGCCGACGCGTCGCCCAGTGGAATGGTTAGCGTGCTGGGATTGGAACGGGCGCAAGTCGAAGCTCTCTGCGAACAGGCAATCGTCCATCAACCGGCCGGCGGTGGCGAGTTGTTGCAAATCGCCAACTACTTGTGTCCGGGCAACCTGGCCGTGTCGGGCACGAAGGCCGCGTGCCAGAGAGTCGTGGAATTGGCCCCCAGCGCGGGTGCCATGATGGCCGTGCCGTTGGCGGTCGCCGGGGCCTTTCATACGCGGATCATGCAGCCGGCGATCGGACGATTGGCCGAGGCGCTGGCCGGCGTGCCGCTTGGCAAGCCGCGAATTCCCGTCGTTTCGAACGTCGATGCCCTGCCACACGATAGCCCGGAGGAAATCCGCCGGTTGTTGATCGAGCAGGTTGTTTCGCCCGTGCGATGGGAAGATTCGATCCGCTATCTGCTCGATCGGGGTTTCGACCGGTTTTACGAGATTGGCCCCGGCAGGGTGCTGCGCGGCCTGCTGAGGCGTATCGACCGCGCGGCGAAATGTGAAAGCGTCGCGGCGTAAAAAGGAGAAGGCGGCGCCGGCCCCGCGGAGCGGCCAAATAGCCGTTCCCACGCAGAGCGTGGGAACGAGGTATCGCTAGATATGGAAAGTGAAACATGCCCGAAGCCCCCAACGGTCAAATGACCGTCGATTTGTCCGGTCAGGTCGCACTGGTCACCGGCGCCTCGCGCGGCCTGGGCAGCGCCATCGCTTTGGCCCTCGGGCGGTCAGGTGCCAAGGTGGCATGTGTGGCCCGCAATCGCGAAAAGCTTGACCAAACCGTCGGCCAAATCACCGCCGCGGGTGGCACCGCCGCCTGCTTCGAGTGCGACGTGACCAGGTCGGAAAGCGTGCAGGTCGTGGTCGATGCCGTCCTGGAACAATGGCAACGGCTCGATATCCTGGTCAACAACGCCGGCATCACCCGCGATACGTTGATTCCGCGGATGCAGGACGACCAGTGGGACGAAGTCATTAACACCAACCTACGCGGCGCCTTTCTGTTCACCAGGGCCGTCACCCGGCCGATGTTGCACGCCCGTTACGGACGGATCATCAATATCGCCAGCGTTTCGGGGTTGATGGGTAACCCGGGGCAGGCCAACTATTCCGCTTCAAAGGCCGGTTTGATCGGGATGACCCGTACCGTGGCCCGCGAGCTGGCGGGCCGCAAGGTGACGGTCAACGCGGTCGCCCCGGGCTTTATCGAGACTGAAATGACCGCCGCCCTGGGCGAAAGCATCCTGGGTGAGGTCAAAACGCGGATTCCGGCCAAACGCCTGGGCAAGCCGGAAGAAATCGCGGCGGCCGTTCTGTTTTTGGCCGCTCCCGCCACGGCGTACGTCACCGGTCAGGTATTGACGGTCGACGGAGGATTAACGGCGTAGATATGGACAAGGAGGGGAAAACAGGTTATATCTTTCTGTCTTGCGGGAATCCGCCATTATCGTAAGATTTACGTGCTCCCGGCGGAACGCTATTCTAGAGGGCCGGCGGGGAGCTTATTCGCGTTTCAGTCGAACACCTTGGTTTTCGGTGCGTAGGAGGATCGGTACGGTGGCCTCAGTCAAAGAACGTGTGATCGATATCGTGGCCGAACAGTTGGGGGTCAGCAAGGACCAGGTCACGCCGGAGACGTCGTTTGTCAACGACCTTGGCGCCGATTCCCTCGACACGGTCGAATTGGTGATGGAGCTCGAAGAGGAGTTCGACATCAACATCCCAGACGACGCGGCGGAGAAAATCCAGACGGTCGGGCAGGCGATCGACTACATCGAAAAGAGCCAGGCGGGTTGATTCCCTCGAACGCACCGAGTTCAACGAGCTTGCGATGAAACGACGTGTTGTCGTAACCGGGCTCGGCGCAGTCACTTCGCTTAGTCGCCAAGTCGAGGATCTCTGGCAACGCGTTTGCCGCGGCGAAAGCGGCATCCGCGGGATCACGGCTTTCGACATCGCCCAATACAAGGTCAGATTCGGCGGCGAAATCAGTGACTGGTCGACCGACGGTTACATCACTCCCAAAGATGCCAAGCGGATCGACCGCTTCACTCAGTTCGCGCTCGTGGCCGGCATCGACGCGGTAAAAGACTCCGGGCTTGATTTCGACAAGGAAGACCGGTTTCGCTGCGGCGTGATCCTCGGCTCGGGGATCGGCGGCTTGCACGAAATCGAAACCCAACACTCGCGGCTACTGGAAAAGGGGCCCGACAAGGTGTCGGCCTTCACCATACCCAAGTTGATGGTGAACGCCGCCTGCGGGCACGTGTCCATTCAGTACGGCCTGCGCGGGCCGAGCTCCGCGGTGGCCACCGCCTGCGCCAGCGCCGCCAACGCGATTGGCGACGCCTTCAAGGCCATCCAATACGACGATGCCGATGTGATGGTGACCGGAGGCACCGAAGCCGCATTGACCCCCATGGGCGTGAGCGGTTTCGCGTCGATGCGGGCCTTGTCGGAACGCAATGACGATCCCCAGCGGGCCAGCCGTCCGTTCGACCGTGGTCGAGACGGCTTCGTGCTTAGCGAAGGGGCCGGTCTCTTGGTGATCGAGGAGCTCGAACACGCCAAGGCGCGCGGCGCCCGCATCTACGCCGAGCTATTGGGGTACGGCACGAGTGCCGACGGCAGCCACATCACCCAGCCGGACGAGCACGGCACCGGTGCCGCGAAGGCGATGGCTCGCGCGTTGGAGGACGGTCGTGTCGACCTGGAAGTGATCGGCTACATCAACGCCCACGGCACCAGCACGCCGCTGGGCGACCAGGCGGAGACCAGGGCCATCAAGTCGATCTTTGGTAGTCAGGCTTCGAAAGTCAGCATTTCCAGCACCAAGAGCCAGTTGGGCCACCTGCTGGGGGCCAGCGGGGGCGTGGAGCTCATCCTTTCGATTTTGGCGCTGCGCGACGGCATCATTCCGCCCACGATCAACTACGACGACCCCGATCCGGCTTGCGATCTCGACTACACGCCCAACCATGCCCGCGAGAGGAAGCTGACCGTGGTCATGTCGAACAGCTTTGGCTTCGGCGGACACAACGCCTCGCTCATCGCCGGCCACTTGCGGGACAACGGGCAAGTCTAAATGACCTTGCACGATCATGGGAATACGGAACGCCATCACCCCCTCACCCCGTCACCCCGTCACCCCATCACCCCATCACCCCATCACCGCGTCTCCCCGTCACCCCTTCCCCGCGTCCCTCCTCCCTTCCTCTCCGCGCCCTGAATTTCAATAATTCTCAAGAATTTCCTTGCTTTCCTAACTTCAAGCGGCGACACTGCTTGCACTCAACTTGCGTAGTGCCGTCGGCTAAATCGTGGAATTTGGCTGTTCGGTTTCTCGCGGACACCACCGGTTAAGTGCGGGAAACGGACGGCACGCACGGTCAAGGCCGCGCTTGTTCTCCTGGCGACGATCTTTGTTCGTTTTGCGCGCGGATCTGGCTCGCTAATAGGGTCGGATGCGCGAGGCCACTCGATGACCACGGAAAAAGATGTGTAACCTTTCGCGCGCTTTTGCGTGGTTAGCGTATGGTGAATTCCGACACTGACGAACTGGTAACCCGCGCCGCCGAAGGCGATTTGCCGGCGATGGATCGGCTGATGGACCGCCATCGCCAACGCCTGCGAAAGATGGTGGCGGTGCGGATGGACGCTCGGCTCGCCGCGCGGGTCGATCCCTCGGACGTCGTGCAGGAAACATTGGCCGAGGCGGCGCGCCGGCTGCGCGAATATGCCAAAGGCCGGCCACTCCCCTTCTATCCCTGGCTGCGGCAGCTCGCCTGGAACCGGCTGGTCGACCTCCATCGCCGGCACGTGCGGGCGCAGCGGCGCAGCGTGACGCTCGAGGAGGCCCAAAGGCCGCCGCTCGACGACCGCTCGGCACTCGACCTCGCGGAACGGCTACTGGCCAGCGACAGCGGCCCCATGGGTCGGATGCTGCACAGCGAGCTGCGCCGCCGCGTGCGGGAGGCCCTCGACCAGCTCAGCGACCGTGACCGTGAGCTGCTCGTCATGCGGCACCTTGAGCAGCTTTCGATTCGCGAGATCGCCGCCGTTTTGGCCGTTCGGGAAGGCGCCGTCAAGACGCGGTTGGTCCGCGCCCTGCAGCGCCTTCGCGGCCTGCTGGGCGAATTCGGCGAAGAGGAGGAAGGGTGATGGCGAAGCGTTTTGTTCCCTCTCCCTCCGGAGCGGGTTGGGGCGAGGGCGGTTGGCGTCCAGAAATAAACATTACTGACCTTCCGTTGCGCGAGGAAAGCCATGGCGGCACCAGCAAGCGTCGAGCAGCAAACATCGGGCTTGTCGTCGGACTTCGCCAACCTGGTCGAGCAGGTGACGGCGCGGCTGCAGTCGGGCGAGCCGGTCGACCTGGAACAGGTCTGCCGCGACCACCCGGCCCATGAGACGGCGCTAAAGCAGCTTTTGCCCGCCTTGCGGGCATTGGCCGAGTTGAGCGCGTCGGCATCGCGCGGCTCGCCGTTGGGCGCGGCGCCGCCCGAAGCCGAACCCTCGGGAACGTTGGGCGACTTTCGGATCGTGCGCGAGTTGGGCCGCGGCGGCATGGGCGTCGTCTACGAGGCCGAACAGATCTCCTTGGCGCGCCGCGTGGCCCTCAAGATTCTGCCCTTTGCCGGCGTGCTCGATGCGCGCAGCTTGCAGCGGTTCAAGAACGAGGCCCAGGCCGCCGCGCACCTCGATCACCCGAACATCGTCGACGTGATCAGCGTCGGCTGCGAGCGCGGCGTCCACTTTTACGCCATGCGCTACATCGACGGCATGACGCTGGCGGAGGTGATTGCCGAGCTCAGGCGGGAACAGGGAACAGGGAACAGGGGACAGGGGACAGAAGAGGGTTCAGGGTTCGGGGTTCAGGGTTCAGGAGAAGAGGCGAG
>DATLQY010000586.1:0-3603 GCA_035534975.1 Pirellulales bacterium | reverse complement strand
TCGTCGCAAGGGGGTGCCGCTTGCCAAGCACCGCGCCAACCGCTACCTTCGATACATCAGCCCAAACGGCGAAAAATCCGCCGTGAAGGCGCTGATGGTCAAAAAAACGCGGCTTGGGCCGCGTCTTCGCAAGGAACGCCATGATGGTAGCCGGTCCGCCCGACTCCCACCGAATTGTCATCACCGGCATCGGCCTTACGGCGCCCAACGGCAATTCGCCCAAGGAGTTCCGCGAAAACCTGCTGGCTGGCCGAAGCGGCGTTACGCCCTATGAAATCCGCTACGTGGGAGCCACGCTAGCAGGCGTCTGCCGCTTCGACGAGCTCAAGTACCAGAAGAAAAAGGACGTTCGCCGGGGTACCCGTGCGGGCAGTGTCGGGATCTATTGCTCTCACGAGGCGATCGCCGATTCCGGCGTCGATTGGGACCACGTCGACAGGGCCCAGGTGGGCATTTACGTCGGTGTCACCGAACATGGAAACGTCGAGACCGAAAACGAAATCTACGAGCTCAAGGGGTTCGATTACGACACCAAGTTCTGGTCGCACCACCACAACCCGCGCACCGTGGCGAACAACCCGGCCGGCGAGATCTCTCTCAACCTGGGAATCACCGGTCCGCACTACACGATCGGCGCGGCCTGCGCGGCGGGTAACGCGGGCCTGATCCAGGGGGTGCAGATGTTGCGCCTGGGTGAGGTCGACCTGGCACTCGCCGGCGGCGTTTCGGAGAGCATCCATACCTTCGGCATTTTCGCCAGCTTCAAGAGCCAGGGGGCGTTGGCTTCGCACACGGACCCGACTAAAGCCTCGCGGCCGTTCGACACGCGGCGCAACGGAATCGTCGTTGCCGAGGGGGGCTGCATGTACGTGCTCGAGCGCTTTGCGGACGCCAAGGCGCGGGGCGCTCGAATCTACGGCGAAATCGTCGGCTACCACATGAACAGCGACGCCAGCGACTTCGTGCTGCCCAACCCCGAACGACAAGCCCAATGCATCGAGAGGGCCTTGGGGAAGGCGGGGCTCTCGCCCGACGACATCGACATCGTCAGCACGCACGCCACGGGGACCGCCTCGGGCGACAGCCAGGAGTGCCAGGCGCTGCGGCGCGTTTTCGAGCGTGCCCCGCGGACGCTCTTCAACAACGCCAAGAGTTTCATCGGCCACGCCATGGGGGCGGCGGGCGCCTTGGAGCTGGCCGGCAATCTGGCCGCGTTCGACGATCGGGTCTGCCACGCGACGATCAACGTCGACGAGCTCGACCCCGAATGCGCCTTGCCCGGACTGGTCACCAACCAGCCCCGCGAAATGCCGCGTGCCCGCACGGTGTTGAACAACTCGTTCGGGATGTTGGGAATCAACTCGGTCTTGATCGTAAAAAGTTTGTAGGGAATGCCCTCCGTGGCGTTCCGCATTCCAAGGAGAATATGGCATGACGACGACCGACATACGCGGCGCGGTCCTTGAGATCCTCGAAAACATCGCGCCCGATGAGGATTTGAGCGAACTGAAGGACGACGTGCCGTTCCGCGAGCAACTCGAGCTCGACAGCATGGATTTCCTCGACATCGTGATGGAGCTTCGCAAGCGGTACCGCGTGCAAGTGCCCGAGGACGACTACCTGGAGCTGCGCAGCATGGCCAGCACGGTCGCCTACCTCGAGCCCTTGATGAAAGATACCTGAGGGGAAAGTCATTGGTCACTTGTCATAGGTCAATTGGTTCTGCACGCGGCGTTCGCGCGTTCCGTCGCCCAACCAGTGACCAAGAGGGAACGCCCGCGACGGCACCTCGGGGTTGACGACCGGCAGGCCCTCGGCCGCGGCGACCAGGCAAAGATTGCTGTCGGCGCAAACGAAGGCGTCGAGGGGGCCGATGGTGTTCGGGAGTGACACCGCGAGTTGGAGGGCATCGAGGGTGCGCAGGCTACGGCCCAGGCCGTGCCGCACCAGCAGTTGCTGAGCGTCATGGAAATGAGCCGCAGTGACCGGCACGAGTTGCCGGAGGCCCGCCGTGAACACTCAGCCGCGATCAATGGGCGCCTGTCCTCGCCGAACTTGTATTTCCCGCTATTTCCACGAGCGATTTTCGCTCGATTTTGACCCAAAACGCGTCGAAATCGTTCGATTTAGCGCCTTTTGAGCACATTCGATCGCCGATCACGCGCAGTATGGCCGCGCAAACCCGCGGAAATACGCAACTCCTCGGGTCGTGGCAGTTGATTTGTTGCTAACATGGAGTTGCTAAAGAGTTGAAAGCGCGCGCCGATGAGCCACCACGCCGGTGGGGACGGCATGGCCCGCAATGGTTGCTGACGGCCCTCGCTCCGAGCGCGATACCGCTGGAACGCTAATCCGCGCTAATCGTCGCTGACACAACGGCCGTTGCGGTGCCGCAATTACGATTAGCGCAGATGAGCGTCGATTAGCGTTCCCTTCCCTAATCTGCGATCGCGGTGCGGGCCGCCGCTGTCGCTTCGGCGACGTTGAACCCCACTGAATTCGTTCTACCGGCTCGACGGGCGCCCCATTGTCCGATAAAATCAAAATGCGCCCGGCGCGCGTCTTCAATCCAGTCAGCCGGTGATCGTCGGAAGGTAGGTTGCGAGATGTACTTCCATTTCGGCGTCGAAAAAACGATCCAGGCCGCGGCGGTTTTGCTGCGCTCGGAGCCCAATCAGCGGATGGAGTACCTGCGGTTGCTGAAGCTGCTGTACATCGCCGACCGCGAAAGCCTCGCCGAAGTTCGTCGCCCGATCATCGGCGGCCGGCCCGTCGCCATGGACCATGGTCCGCTGCACAGCGAGGTGCTTGATCTCGTCAAGGGGGCACATCCGGCCGAACCGCTCTGGTCGAAGCACATCCGTAAGGACGGTTATCGTGTCGAGCTGCGGGACGACCCGGGCGTGATGGAATTGTCCAAGTGCGAGGTCGATAAGCTTACCGAGGTGGCGGAGCGGTATGCCAGCCTGGGCGTTTGGGAACTTGTCGAATTGACTCAGGAGTTCCCCGAATGGCGCGAGTGCTACGCCAAAGGAACTTCGACGACCATCCCCATGACGGCGATCATCGAGGCCGTTCATCTTTCAGCCGAACGCGACCAGATCCTCCAAGACGCCGAAGAGGAACACGTCCTGTCCAGGGTTTTCTCCAAGGCCTGACCTGCCGTGAACGCCGGCGACACCTTTCGTCGGCGGGCACCTGTGGGTCGTGATTTCCGACCCACGGCAAGACGCCGGGAAAGTCGTGCTCGTCAACTTCACCGAGCACCATCCTTGGCAAGACAAAGCATGCATCCTGGCCCCAGGCGATCATCCGTTTCTCGTGAAAGAGACCTGCGTCTACTATACAAAGACGAGGGTCGAAAGCAACGTGGAGCGCTGTTGCTCGTCGAGGGAGCCAGCGATCGGATCGGGCTTAAGGTGGCCGGCGCCGATGCGTTTGCGATGTGCGGCACCGTCGTCATGTACTGGTTCAGCGTGAAATGGAATTTCGGGTGACGGGAGTTAGCGAACGCGGGGGTGCGTCCTGCTTGAGGAATCGCGGCATCCTGCCGCGAAGGTTTTACGCTTTGGTGCCGATCCCGAAGAGGGGAAGAAGGGCAGG
>DATLQY010000585.1:0-3834 GCA_035534975.1 Pirellulales bacterium | reverse complement strand
CCACTGGAGTAGGTGTGTTGAGATAGATAATATGGAGCGAAACCCTTAGCCATCCAAACTTCCCGCTCCTGCCGGACAAGCCGGCGAGGGGGCGGTCGAACCATCACGACTTGTGTAGAACAAACGAGGGGCAAGCCCCGTCGTGGCGGAAATACTCCGTGGTTTGCCCAATGCCGTCGAACGTGAGCGCGGCGGAGAGGGTGGAGTTCGCGGCGTTGGTGAGACTGTCGTATTGCTTCTGGCACGTCGGCCAGGGGGAGTCGCTCTTCGACCTCGCGGCCGACCTCGCCGAGCTGCGCGATTTGGCCTCCCAGAGGCGGACACGCGCCCAGGAGTTACGTCGCCAGCTCGCCGCGCTCGTCGCCTTTCAGCAACGATGGCTCGCCGAGTTGGAGAAGAAGGGAACTCGTAACAGGTGACAGGGAATGGCCGGACGGGCGGCCTCGCTCAAGGCACTGTTCGCCGACTGAGATTTCGCGGAAGATTTCCTCGCGATGGACGGGCACTTCCTTGGGCGCTTCGATCCCCAGCCGCACCCGTCCCCGGCTCAACTCGACGACCGTCACCACAATGTCGTTTCCAATTCGGATCGACTCGTTAACCTTCCTTGACAAGACCAGCATTTCGCAATCCTCCAGCGTGTGATTCACCAGCTTCCAGCGTGTGATTTGACGTGAGTCTAGAGTCGCTTTGTGTCCGCAAGATGAGCGCCAAGTAAATTCGCGATGAAACCGGCCGCTTGAAAGCAACGCGCAGGCCCTTATCCACCAATCACTTACGAATAATAGCCCGAAACGCGCAGACTGCCTTTCTTGGCGTTGCTAGAATATGGGTTCGGCGAAGGCGTCGCGAATCGCCGCGGTGTACCGTGCAAGGGGCTTCCTCCTCGGTCTTCGGCAGCATGTCAGGCGTGGTTGATTCGTTGGCCGACCGTGCGTCTCGCCGCTCTGAGCTCGCCGCCTTGCGAGGCGACGCTCCGGTCGTGGTGCCGTCGCTTCTTTTGTGCGATTTCGGGAACTTGCAGCGTGAAGTCGAACGGTTGGAAGCCGCCGGCGTCAAGGCGCTCCACCTCGACGTGATGGACGGCCATTTCGTACCGAATCTGAGTTACGGCCTGCCGCTGGTCGAAGCCTTTCGCAAAATGTCTCGGCTGCCGTTGGACGTACACCTGATGATTTCCAACCCCGGCGAGTACATCGACCGTTACGCGGCCGCGGGGGCCAGCGGCATGACGATCCACGTCGAGGCAATCGACGACCCGCGGCCGCTGCTGCGCCGTATCCGGCGACTCGGCGTGTCGGCCGGTTTGGCGTTCAATCCCGCCACCCCGGTTGGCGCCGTCGAAGAGCTGCTCGACGACTGCGACCTGCTGCTGGTGATGAGCGTCGCGCCTGGTTTCGGCGGGCAGCCGTTCGACCCCACCGCGCTCGACAAGTTGCGATGGCTGCGCACACGTGTGGGAAGCGAAGTGACGTTGGAAGTCGATGGGGGAGTGAATGAAAAAACGATCGGCCCTTGCGCCGCCGCCGGGGCCCATCTGATGGTGGTGGGCTCGGGCGTTTTCAAGCAACCTGATTACAAGGCCGCCGTCGGAACACTGACGGCCCTGGCCCGTTCTCACTTGGGAGGTTCATCAAGCTAGCGATGGTCCAAATCGTTTTGATCCGTCCCGGCGCCACTGATTACGATCAACAGGGGCGTATCCAGGGGGTGTTGGATGTTCCGCTTTGCGATGCCGGCGCCCACGAGGCGGCCCGCATCAGCGGCGAAATACAGAGTCTCGGCGTGGAAGTGGTCTATGCATCGGCTTGCGAGCGGGCCATGCAGACCGCTTCGGCCGTCGCCGCGGCGCTGGGGGTCAAGGTCAAGCGGATGGAGAAGATGCAAAACCTCGATCACGGACTTTGGCAGGGGATGTTGATCGAGGAAGTCAAACGCAAGCAACCCAAAGTTTACCGGCAATGGCAGGAGCAGCCCGACAGTATCTGTCCGCCGGAGGGCGAGATGCTGATCCAGGCGCGCGACCGAGTGCGCGCGGCAATGGCCAAACTGCTGAAGAAGCACAAGCAAGGTGTGGTCGCGCTGGTGGTGCCCGAGCCATTGGCCAGCCTGGTGCGCGAGCACCTCGACGTGGGCGACTTGGGCGACCTGTGGCGCGCGGGTATTGAGCACGGAACCTGGGAAATCATCAACTTCGATCCCCGCCCCGTGGCGCGCAGCGGATAGAGTGGATCGATATTGATCGCAAGGAACGTACCATGGCCACCGGCGAGTCGGAACGAACGGCCCAACAGGTCAGTATGAAACGACCGAAACGCGGCGTGCCGGAGGGATTGTGGAAGCAATGCCCCGGCTGCCAAAGCACGATTTATCGCAAGGAGGCCGAGAAGCGGCTGGGTGTCTGCCCTGAGTGCGACTACCATTGGTACGTCTCGGCCCAGGAGCGCATCGTGCAACTGCTCGACGAAGGGACGTTCGAGGAGTGGGACGCGGAGCTGATGCCGGCCGACCCGCTTGGGTTTGCCGACAAGAAGCCCTATGCCGAACGGCTCAAGGCCGAGCAAGCGCGGACGGGGTTGCGCGACGCGGCGCTGGTCGGCACGGGCATGATCCGCGCGCGCCGCGTGGCCTTCGGCGTCACCGATTCGGCCTTCATCATGGGCAGCATGGGTTCCGTCGTCGGTGAAAAACTCACCCGGCTCGTCGAGCGCGCGACCACGCAACGGCTACCCTTGATCATCGTCAGTGGGTCGGGCGGCGGTGCCCGGATGCACGAGGGAATTCTTTCGCTCATGCAGATGGCCAAGGTCTCGGCCGCGTTGGCCCGCTACGACCAGGCGGGCGGACTGTTCATTTCGGTGCTCACGAACCCGACGATGGGGGGTGTCGCGGCCAGCTTTGCCTCCCTGGGCGACGTGATCTACGCCGAGCCCAAGGCCCTGATCGGCTTCGCCGGCCCTCGCACGATCCAGGCCACGATCCGCATCGAGCTGCCCAAGGGTTTTCAGACGAGCGAATTCCTGCTGGAACACGGTTTCATCGACCGCATCGTGTGTCGCTCGGACCTCAAGAGCGAGATCGCGCGCACGATCGACTATTGCGGCAAATGACGCGGTCGCCGGCGGATGGTATGGGATTATTCGACCAATTCAAGACGATGCTGGGCGGCAACCGGGTGGATGTGCGGACCCGTTTCGAGGTGCTGCGCGAGGCCCCCGCCGGCACGAGCACGATGTCGAAGTTCTACAAGGCCAAGGACCGCGAAACCGGTCGGATCGTGGGTCTCAAAATCCTCGACCCCAAGAAGACCGCTGAGTTCGAGGCCCGTTTCAAGGGACTGAAAAAGCCCACCGAAGGCGAAATCCTCTCCCAGCTCAAGCACCCGCGCATCGTCGAGGCGATCGAGTACGGCACCACGGTCCAGGGCGAACAGTTCCTGGTCATGGAGTTCCTCGAAGGCCAGGGATTGAACTACCTCGTGTTCGGTCGCAACCCGCTCTTGGAAGGCCGGCGCCTGATGGTCATTCGCCAGGCGGCCGAAGCCCTGCAAGCCGTTCACGACGCCGGCTTCATCTATCGCGATGTCTGCCCGCGCAACTTCATGCTCGACGCTTCGGGCACCGATCTGAAGTTGATCGACTTTGGCCTGGCCGTGCCCGCCACGCCCGCCTTCATGCAACCGGGCAATCGCACAGGCAACCCGAACTACATGGCCCCCGAATTGGTCAAACGTCGGGCAACGGACCAGCGGATCGACGTCTTCGCCTTTGGCATCACGGCCTATGAAATTTGCACCGGCCAGCTCCCTTGGGAACGGGGTGCGACCGGTCTGGT
>DATLQY010000584.1:0-14742 GCA_035534975.1 Pirellulales bacterium | reverse complement strand
TTGGAAACCTGCCCCACTACGAGGCCGCGCGCCACAATCCTAGCCTTTCAGTGGGTTGTCGAAAAAAAGACCGCCGCCTACAACTTCTTCAGCAACTCCGCGACCTTCGATTCGAACAACTCCTGCCATTGCGGCGCCAAGACGCAGTCGCTGTCTTCCTGCGCTCCGCCGACATTGACGAGTTGCTCGGCCGTGGGGGCGTAGTAGATGTACCCGTTCGTGTAGCCGGCGACGAACGTGTTTTCATGGGGAGACCTCTGCTTGATGCCAAGCCCGATCCGAACGGTCAATTCTCCGGGGAACGTGATCAGCACGAAGTCGCCGATGCGCAGGGCCACCAGCTCGACGTCGATCGTGCGCTTTTCGGCGGCCAGGTTTTGTTCCTGGTGCTTCCGCAACAGAGCGAGGTTCGTTTGGTTTCTCGAAAGTCGTTCCATCGTGTGAATGTTCTCGATGTATTGATCGATGTTCCTGCGGTTCTCGGCGTCGAGTCGGCGCAGGTCGTCGCGTCCCAGCGATTCCTGGCGCAAATAGAGGTGCGAATAGTACGACGGAAACTCTCCCGAAACGCGGTACTTCACGATCAAAGGAATGAATGTCTTCAGGTTGAGGGTCGTCCCTTTCAAAGATTCCAGCAGCCTCGCCTGCTCGGACTCCATGGCGATGATCCGCTGTGCGACGTCGGCCCTCGGCAGCTCGATCGTCACATTGAGCACCTCCATACGGCTGTCCGCCCGGCTCTTGACGTTTCTCAACGCCCGCAAGGTGCTGAGGCCAAGCAGGTTTCCCAATGGCTCGGCGCTGCGAGGGTGGTCGACGTCCTTGTAGAACACCGGATTGATGTCGCCTCCGCAACCTTGCAAAAACAGGGCGATCGTCCCCTCGCTCAAATTGTCCTCGATCACCTGGGAGGCGAAGCCCGCCACGTCCGCCGTGTTTCCGCCGTTGGGAACGCCCTGGATGGGATGACACGCGAAGTTGTAGACGACGGCCAACGTCCCACCCTCCGTCTTGTCCAGCCGCAGGATGCCGATCTCCGGGTCGACCGGGCCGATCTCGGCCACTTCTTCGTCGGGCGGAAGCGAGTACGCGTGCCGAACATCCGCCTCCGTACCGTTTTTCAGCTTCAATCGGCGGTTCTCCATGATGCGGTCTTCATGACCGACTCCGACCCCGATCGTGACGGGCACCATGTTCCGCGACGCTTCCTTCACGGCCCGGATCGTCCTCGCTTCGACGTCGGGGCAGACGACTCCGTGACAATGGCTGGCGTTCACGACGACGTTGGTCGCCGGGATGTCGAGCTCTTTCTCCAGTCGCGAACGGACTTTCGCGAGATAATCGTTCTTGATGTGGCCGATCTCGCCGACGGCGACGGCGTCGAGGGTGATGATCGCCAGCGTGCTGGTGTCGTTCTTCAGTACCAGTGCCTTGACATACAGAGGATCGTTGACCGGGCCTGCTTCGACGTGAGTGATGTCGACCTTCGCGACTCCCGCCAAGAGTGGAGCGGCACGAACCGCGTCACCTGGGACCGAGCCGACGATCACCGACATAGCAACGATGATTGCCAGCGACTTCGCGTTTCGAGCCGCGGCGCCGTTGGCGTGAGCTGGGTTGGAAAGATCGAACGTCCTGGGCGCATTCGTATTCATGATGGTACTCGCTATGGTTCGAAATGGATGTGCGACTCGTAAAATCATGGCTGCCGGAAGGGCCTTCCGCAAGCTCGGCGGGCCGCTTCGACGGGGAACCCGCCCGCCGACGCTGCAGGGCCTTTTTCGCGTTCGCGCAAGAAAAGCCTAAAGCGGAGCAACGCAAACCGATCTCCGACATCCCCATGACGGGGAGCAAGCCGCGTAGCGGCGACGTTCCCAACCGCGCCACCCTTCGCCTCGCGTGTCCGCTATGACGTGGCCCCAGGTCGGGGGATTCGGAGTCGGTTTGCGTTGCGTAGCGCGCACAGCGCCGGCCGGCGGACATCGCCCGACGGAGGCCGTGAGCGGCCCCCGGGCCCTCGCACCGTCCCGATGCCGCCGTGCCGACGTGGCGTCGCGGCGACAGCGCCGCGATGCCGGCAATCGAAACGAAAAGGCACCCTAATCCGCCAATGTTCCAACCGTCGAGGTCCCGCGGCACCACACGCGGGGCGTAGGGGGTTGGGTTGGAACACGTGTACGCCACAGCCGCCGAGACGGCTGTCGGCGGGCGGTGGCGGGCTGCTTTTTCGTTTCGATTGCCGTCGCGGCGGTTCTTCATCGCTTCGCGTTCCGCTTCGCAACCAACAGGCGGAACATGACAATCGCCAGCTCGTAGGCTAGGATCGTGTATTCTCCCATTATAGGCAGTTGGCGGGCCGTGAGACCCGCGGCGCGGGTGCCCTTCCCGAGGCGAGCTTGTCCCACGCTACATGCCTCCGTTTTGGCCCTTCAGCCAGTCGATGAATCATGGCGTCACACATCATGTTGCATGCTCCAAACAAAGCGGCGCCCATCGCCCCTTTTGCGAACTGGCCCCTGGGAATCTGCCTGCCGCTCGCCGTTTGTCTCGTCATGCTCGAAGGGCCGCCCGCATCGGCACAGACCGCCGGCGACTCGCAGGTTCCGCAATGGATTTGGACGACGACGAAGCCCGGGACCACCGCGCTACAGGCCGCGTTCTTTCGCCGCTCGTTCGACGCCGCCCGAACGGTGAGGCGGGCCGACGTCGTCGCCCTTGCCGACGACCGCATGACGATCTATCTGAACGGCCGCAAGTTGGGCGACGTCGAAGGAGCGAAGAACCTGGTCCGAATCGACGTTGCCGATTCCATCGTCAAAGGCACGAACCTGCTGGCCATCGAGGCGAACAACGCCGCCGGCGAGGCCGGCGTGCTGGCGCGCCTCGAAATCGTGTACGACGACGGAACATCGAGCCGGCTTTCTAGCGACACCACCTGGCTGGTGAGCGCGACGGAACAACCCGATTGGCGACTGCCTGAATTTGACGATTCGCAATGGGAAAAGGCCGCCAGCTTTGGCCGGCTCGGAGTCGCGCCCTGGGGCGATCCGACGGGCGAGATCGACGACTACAACCAATGGAAACAAGCCCTGGGTGGCGGCGCGATGGATCCCACGCTGATCGCCGCTCCGCCGGATTTCGAAGTCGAGCTGGTGTACCGCGCTCGCGAGGGGCAGGGCTCCTGGATCAGCCTCGACTTCGACCCACGCGGCCGACTGATCGTCGCGCGCGAAGACAAGGGACTGCTGCGAATGACGCTGCCGACGGATCGTGACGACGAAACTCTCGTCGAGACCATCGACGACACGCTCGAAGAGTGCCGCGGCGTGTTGTGCGCCTACGGCGATTTGTACGTCAACGCCAACAACTCCAAGGGCTATTACCGCCTGCGCGACAGCGACGGCGACGACCGCTACGACCAGACCGAGCGGCTCATGTTTACCCAGGGGGGTGTCGGGCACGGACGTAACGACCTTGCGCTAGGGCCCGACGGCCTGATCTACCTGATGCACGGCAACAACGTGCGACTGCCCGGCGAGATCCTGCCGGGCGCATCCCCCTTGGCCCATTATGGTGAAGACCGCCTCTTGCCCTGCGATTGGGACGGGGCGCTTTTCGACGGCGACGTCGCCGCGCCGGCCGGCCATCTATTGCGGACCGACCGCGATGGTAAGAACGTCGAGCTGGTTGCCGGCGGTTTCCGCAATGCCTACGGCATCGACTTCAACGCCGACGGCGAGCTCTTCACCTACGACTCCGACATGGAATGGGACGTGGGGGCGCCGTGGTACCGGCCGACGCGAGTGGATCACCTCGTTTCGGGCGGCGACTACGGCTATCGGCAGGGTACGAAGATGTGGCCCGCCTACTTGCCCGACGGGCTGCCGCCGAGCGTCGATATCGGCAAAGGCTCGCCCACCGGCGTCAAGTTCGGCACGAAGAGCCGCTTTCCTCCTCCATACCGCCGGGCATTGTTCATCCTCGACTGGGCGTATGGACGAATCTTCGCCGTCCACCTGACGCCGCGCGGCGCCAGTTACGATTGCCGCGCGGAGCTGTTCCTCAAGGGTCGGCCGTTGAACATGACCGACCTCGATTTCGGTCCCGACGGTGCGATGTACTTCGTGGTCGGCGGGCGGCGGACCCAGTCGGCCTTGTATCGCGTGAGGTACGTGGGGCCGGAGGTCGCCGAGGCTGCGGCGGCGTCGGCCGAAGCGGCCCGCCTCGCGCAGGCCGCGGAAGCTCGGGCATTGCGAAGGCGGCTGGAAGCGTTGCACGGCCGCCAGGAATCTCATGCGGTCGAAACGGCCTGGCCCCACCTCGACGCCGACGACGTTTGGATTCGGCACGCCGCTCGCGTCGCGATCGAGCACCAACCGCTCGAAGCCTGGCAAGAGCGAGCGCTGGCCGAACCGCGGCCGACCGCGGCGTTGGTGGCGCTCATGGCGCTTGCCCGTGTCGGCGCCGCCGAAGCCAGGCCGAAGGTGCTCGAACGATTGGCGAGCCTTGCCTTTCACGAACTTTCGCCTGAGCAGCGGTTGCTTGCGCTGCGGACGTACGCCTTGGTATTCATCCGGCTTGGACCAGCCACACAGGCCGAGGCGGCCGATCTCGCCGAACGGCTCGGCTTAGCGCTCCCGAGCGCATCGGTGGAAGTGAACCAGGAGCTTTGCGAGCTTTTGGTTTATCTAGGGGCCGCGGACGTTGTGGCCAAGACGCTCCCCTTGATCCCGGCGGCCAAGACCCAGGAGGAGCGGCTGCACTACTTGTTCGTGCTGCGGCACGCGCGCCGGGGCTGGACGCTCGACGCGCGGCGGAGCTACTTCGAGTGGCTTGCCCGGCCGGAGGCCTTCGCCGGGGCGCATTACATGCCGCTATTCCTTCACAATATCCGCAACGACGCGCTGGCAACTCTCGACTCGCGCGAGCGCGAGGCGTTGGCGCCGTTGCTGGCGGCGCTCGACCGCCGGCCGGCGGCCCACGCGCCGCTCGTCGCGGCGAACCGCGCGTTCGTGTGGGAATGGAAGATGGCCGACCTGACCGACATTCTCCATCAGGTGGGACGTGGCCGAAATTACGACCGTGGCCGAACACTTTTCACCGAGGCGGCTTGCTCGCGCTGCCACCGGCTGGCGGGGGCCGGGACCGCCGTGGGGCCGGACTTGGACGGAGTCGGAAGCCGTTTTGGCGTGCGCGACTTGCTGGAGACGATCGTCGTCCCGTCCAAGTTCGTCGATGAGAAGTACCGCGACGTACTGATCGAAACCAAGGGGGGCCAGGTCATCACCGGCCGTATCCTGGGGGGCGACGAGGTGAAACTGGTCGTCGCCGTCGATCCCTTGGACCCGAGCCGCATTGAAACAGTAGCCAAGTACGAGATCGAATCGCAAACGGCCGCGCTCGTTTCCTCGATGCCCGCCGGTTTGCTCAACACGCTTTCGAGAGAGGAGGTCCTCGACCTCGTAGCCTACGTCGCCGCGGGAGGAGTGCGGAACCATCCCAGTTTCAGACCGTGAGAGGTAGTGCGTTGCTGAGTATTATCCAGCCGTTCGTCGATTGTCTGCTGCCCGGTTTTTAAGCATCGGACTATCGGCGCCGATGGCGCCGCCACAGGTCCCAGGATATGGCGAGATTTATGCAGAAAAACATGAACCAAGCAGCCAAGAAGGTCCAGCGGATTACGCCCCTTGCCAAAACCGGGAGGGAGTCCCAAATTGGTTTTCCAAAATAGATCGTCAAGGCGAGAACAGCCACGAAGCCGAATATGCTTCGAGGGCCAAACTCAATTTGCCGACGTTTGCGTGACATGAACTGCTAGCCGCTAAGCGCGACGGAAAACAACTCACCGAACGTCCGGGTATGGTCCGCCAGTCCGGCCATGACGGCCGCGGTCGGACGGCGCCGGCCGGATTTATTCGGCTTCCGGGTCCGCCAGCAGTAATTGTAATAGGCGGCGAACATGGCGAAAGCCGCTTCCAGGTTCTCCAGCTTCTTGCTGAAGGCATACGTCAGGCGGTTTAGCCGCTTGAGGAAAAGTCGTTGGGTGCCGTCCAACCGCTCAACGTGCTCGTGCATATCGTTCGGACTTCCCGCTTGTCCATGCCGCGCCGGGCCGTCCGCTGGGTGCCGACCATTTCGGACGGGGTATAGCTGTTTCGCCTTGACGACTAGATGTTTCAATCGTACATCCCCGCTACAATACCCCCATGCGCCGCCCCAGCTTTCAGTTCCGCATTTCGACCTTGCTTTGGATCACCGCCGTTGTGGCCGGCTTCTTCTGCGGGATTCACTGGAATCGCCGGCAGTTACTAATTGAACGCGAAGAATCGAAAGCAAATCGCGTGATGTGGGAGTTCATCGACCAAGGCCACAACCAACGATGGAGCGAGCTTCTTAAGGAGTTTGACTACCTGTTAGAGCGCGGGAGGATTCGGCCCAACGACGAGGCGAGACAACTACGCGCAGAGATTGAAAAGGCCCGACAGCCGATCGTCGATCAGTTTCCGCCTAGACGCCAGGCACGCCTGCCCAAGAACTAGGCAGCCGGCTCGGCGCGGCCAGCAACGCACCCGTTAGGACACTACCTGCCGTGCGCGTGCTGCGGACGCTGCCCTCGCTGGTGCGGACGCTGCTGACGAAACAGTCACGAAGTCACAAGGTCAAAAGTTTCAATAGGTTATGACGTTGGCGGACGCTGCGGACGCTGCGGACGCTGTTTTTCCTATCTTCACGGGTGGGGGGAGGGAGCGGGTCATACATTGCCCGAAAACGGCTGGATGGCTAGAATCCCCGCTCGCCAGATGCCCTTTCGACAGCCCGGTCAAGGATGACGAGTCGATGAGCAGCCAAGCCGCGTCGCCATTGAATGAGTTGACCCCTTTCGAACAGATCCGCTACGGCCGCGAGATCATTCAGCAGGAGGCGCAGGCGCTTGCGACGCTGGCCCGCGAGTTGGGGAGCCATTTTGCCCGGGCGACGGCCTATTTGCACTCATGCCGGGGGGCCGTGGTCGTCACGGGCATGGGCAAGGCCGGGCTGATCGGCCAGAAGATTTCGGCCACGCTGGCATCGACTGGGACGCGCAGCATTTTCTTGCACCCGGCCGAGGCGCTGCATGGCGACCTGGGGCGCGTCGGCGACGACGACGTGGTGCTGGCGCTGTCGCAAAGCGGCGAAACCGAGGAAATCGTGCGTTTGCTCCCCGCGCTGGCTGCGATGCGCCTTCCGATGATCGCCATCACGACCCACGCCAGGAGCACGCTGGGCCGCGCGGCGGACGTGACGCTCGAACTCGGAGCGCTGCGGGAAGCTTGCCCCTTGGGGCTGGCGCCCAGCACCAGCACCACCGCCATGCTCGCCCTGGGCGATGCGCTGGCCCTGGTGACGAGCCGCCTGCTGGCTTTCGGCCGCGCCGACTTCGCCCGCGTACACCCGGCCGGCAGCCTGGGCCGGCAACTACGCAAGGTCGAAGAACAGATGCGCCCGCTGGACGAATGCCGGGTGGCCCGCGACGAACAGAACATACGCGAGGTGTTCGCCGAGCAGCGCCGCCCGGGCCGCCGTACCGGGGCGATTCTACTGGTAGGGCCGACGGGCGTGTTGACCGGTATCTTCACCGACAGCGACCTGGCACGGCTCTTCGAGGCCCGCCGCGACGAGGCCCTCGACCGGCCGATCGCCGAGGTCATGACGTCACGCCCGCAAACCGTCTACCTGGGGTCGATGCTGATGGATGCCGTCGAGATCCTGGCTGAACTGAAGATCAGCGAGTTGCCGGTCGTGAACGCATCCGGCGCTCCGGTCGGCTTGCTCGACATAACCGACGTGGTGGGTATGATTCCTGAAGCTTGAAGGGAAACCCTTACCGAGCCCGGGTGCGTACATGACTCTAGCGACGTTAGCGAAGCGATGTCAGGCCATCGAGCTGATCCTATCCGACGTGGACGGCGTTTTGACCGACGGCAGCATCATTTTCGACAATGAGGGGATCGAGACCAAACGTTTCCATATCCACGACGGCCTGGGCGTCAAGCTCTGGCAGTCGGCGGGGGGGACGTTTGGGGTGGTCACCGGGCGAAACTCGCACATCGTCAATCTGCGGGCCAAGGAATTGGGAGTCAAGATCGTGAGGCAGGGGACCGAGGAGAAACTAGCCGCCGTGAGCGACATCATGACGGAATTGGGCTTGCAGTCCGAGCAGGTCTGCTACATCGGCGACGACCTGCCCGACATGGCCCCCGTCAAGTTCGCGGGACTTGGCGTGGCCGTGGCCGACGCTTGCGCCGAGTTGCGCGGCGCGGCGCACTTCGTCACCAGCCTGCCCGGGGGCCGAGGCGCGGTGCGCGAAACGATCGAGCTGGTGCTCAAGTCGCAGCAGCGTTGGGATGACCTGATCCGAAAGTACGGCGCCTGAATGTTCTTGGCCGTCGAAAATGACGACCAAACGCACCATTATTCATCATTCGACGGCCCCCTAACGATGAAACGATTCGCACGCGTCCTCGGCAGCTTCATCATCGTGTTTTCGGCCTACCACGTTTATGCGCTGACGGCCGTGCCGCTGATCGAGCCGGCGGCGAAGCGCATCGCGGACACGAAGGCCACCGAGGAAGACATCGACAAGGCGAAGGACGCCGTCGGCAATCAGCGCGCCGTGTTGAAGCGCTGGTTCAAAGCGAACGATTGGGAATTGACCTCTCGCAAGATCCTGGAGACTCAGCAGGGGATGCTGCTCTTGAATAACTACCACACCCAGCCCGAAGAGAGGAACAAGGTCAGGATCGAACCATGTACGATCATCATTCTACCTAAGGGGCCGACGACCAACGAGGAGGAGCGGTCGCGGCGCGCCATCGTGCTCCAGGCCCCCGAGGGAATCATGGAATTCGACAAGCCGTTCAACCTCAGTAGCGGCGACATCGGCAAGCTGAACCTGGTCGGCGGAACGCTCATCGGCCCGGTGACGATGCGCAGCGACCAGCGATCGCCGGGACCTGAAGACGATTTACACGTCGTGACGCGCGACGTCACTCTGAAGGACGACCGCGTGACGACCGAGCACCCGATTACGTTCGACTATGGTCCCAACCACGGCGAGGGACGCGACATGGTGATCGAGTTACCCAGCGAGTCGGAGAAATCGGCCCAGCCGCGCGGCTCGTTGGCCAGCTCGATCAAGTCGTTTCACCTGGTGCATGACGTCAAGATGCGTCTCCATACGGGGGACTCGGGTTTGTTCCCCGGCGGCGGATCACGGCCAAAACCCCGCGCCGCCGGCCCCCCACCCGCCGGCCCCCCACCCGCCGACAACCTCCATTCCGCCGACAGCAAGAAACAGCCCAAGGCGCCGCTGCTCATCACATGCCAGGGACCGTTTCACCTGGATGCCGTCGCGCAGGTCGCGACGTTCAAGGAGCATGTGAACGTCGTGCAGCTCAACTTCGAGGAGCGGAGCGACCAATTGACATGTGAGCAATTGACCCTTGAGTTCGAGACGGCGCCCGCTGATACGGCGGCCGCGGTCCCGACCCAACCCGGCCCGCCGCCTGCCGAGTCCGACGAGCCGGCCTCGCCCAAGATGCGTATTTCGTGGATCAAGGCCGATGGCAACCCGGTGATCATCACCGCGCCGAGTAGCGGCCTGCGGGCCCGGGGACGGCGTTTGGAGTACGACGTCGTCAATGGAAGCGGCGACCTGACCGACAACGACGAAGTCATGCTACGCCAGGAGCTTCCCTCGGAGACCCGCGAAATCCATGCTCCGAAGATCCACTTCGAAAGGGATCCCAACGACCCTAAGGGCCGCCTGAACGTGTTTCTCGCGAGGGGCGAAGGATGGCTGAAGACGCAGCCACCCAAAGGTGCCACCGCACCCAAGGGCGGGCGCGTCGGCGGCTCGGAGCCGCTCGATGTCTGCTGGAAGACGTCGCTCCATTTTCGTCCGTACCAGGAGTTTCAGGTCATCTCGGTGAACGGCAAGGCCCATGTGGCGACGGCCGCCAGCGGTTCGCTCGACGCCGACAACATCGACCTATTCCTCGTCGAAACGCCCGTCGCGCCGGCCGTGGCGGGCGAGGCCGCGCCTCCCACGGAACTTTCGCCGCGCAGGCTCCACGCCCTTGGGCACGTGCGGATCGAATCGGAGCAAGTCACGGGCGTGGTCGGCGACTTGCAGATGTGGTTCGAGCCGAAAGCGCCCCCCGCTCCCGTAGCCCCCGCCGACCCCAACGCCCCGCGTCCGCCTCCTCCGCCGCCGGCCGAACCGCAACCCAAGGTGGCCAAACGCCAACGGTTTCACGTGTCGGGCGACGTGTTGCAGGCCAACGTCAAACTGGAGGGGGAACAACCTCAAGTCACGCAGTTGCGGCTCAACGGCCACGTTCGCTGCAAGGAGACACAAACCGAAAAGCCCGGCGACAAGCCGATGATCATCCTTGGCGACCGGCTCACGCTGGTCCAGCCGCTTCCCGAACAGTCGGAGGTGAGCGTGACGGGCCAGCCCTCCCAAGTCGATGCGCGAGGCATGACGCTTTTTGGAGGATCGTCGCGACGGCCTGGCACGATTCACTATCACCGCGGCGAGAACCACCTCTGGGTTGACGACCCCGGCACGCTCACCTTGCCCGGCAACCGCGACTTGGAGGGCCGACCAACCAAAGTGAACCAGCCCATCGAAATCGACTGGCAGGGCGGCATGGACTACGACGGCAACGACGCGAAGTTCAACGGCGACGTGGAAGCGAGACAGGAACACTCATGGCTACGCACGCCGTTGCTAAAGGTCGAGTTCGCCAAAACGGTGCGGTTCGACTCGGCCGACACGGGAGAACAAGCGAAAATCGACCGGATCATCTGCAGCAATGGCGTCCGGTTGGAGAACCGGGGGTTCGATGAAGCGACCGGCCGCGCACTGGCGTCGGTCAGCAAACTCGACGCTCGCGAATTGACGCTCTACTATGCCTCGGGCGATTTCCTGGCCCAGGGTCCGGGCGAGGTCGAGTGGGTGGGCGTCGACAACGGAGAGTCGGGCGCTTTCTTCGCGGGCGCCGCGGCCGACGACGAGCGGAAGGAAAGAAAGGTTGCGAACGATGGGGAGGAGGACGAAGGCTTCAACTTCCTTCTGGTCCACTTTCACCGTGATTTGAAGGGAAACCTTCACCACCGGGTGATGAATTTTCACGGTAGGGTCCGCGCGGTCTACGGTCCGGTCGACGACTGGCAAGAGCGGCTCAACGTGGACGACCCAGAAGAACTCGAAGTGGGCGGCGCCGTGCTGCGCAGTGAAAGTCTGCAAATCGTCAAACAATCGATCATCCACAAGGACAGTCGGGCGTTCGAGCTGACGGCGGAGGGTAACGCCGAGGTCGTGGGCAGGGCCGTCGAGGATGAGATGTTCGTGGCCCGCGCCAACCGGCTGACGTACGACACGCGCAAGGGGCTGTTGGTGCTGGATGGTCAAGGTCGCGATGCCCAATTGTACTCACACAAAAAGCGGACTGGGGACGCCCCCGACCGTATTTTTGCCGGTAAGATCGACTACTACCCCGCGACGCAGAAGTTCAGCATCGAGCGTGTTCATCATGGCAACCTCAACACGTTACCCGAGGGAAACAAGCAAAGGAAGAAGTCGCCGTAACGCCCAGCCGCAGCGCGGCCCCTTATGGGAACGCCCACTCCCGGCGCGCCGGGATTCCGATGAGCCGACTTGACGGCGGGGCCGCAAGGCGTAGACTGAAATGGCTCGTCCCCCCGCTTCGCGTGGGGACTGAGTTGCCCGCGGTGGTGGCGGAATTGGCAGACGCACCAGCTTGAGGGGCTGGCGCCAGCAATGGCGTGGAGGTTCAAATCCTCTCCACCGCACTTTGGCTTGGGGCTTTTTGGCGCTGACCACAGGAAGGATGACTCCCATGAAGCGTATCGCCTGCGTATTGCTCGTCATCGTGCCCGTCGCCGTGTCGTCGCTGGTTCGCGCCGAAGATAAACCGTCCAAGACGCCGGCGGTGGTCGATCGGCCGACGCTGGAAAAGGAATTCACGGAATCGCTCTCGGGGGCCACGTTGGTCGGCTACTTCACGACCAATGGAACGAAGGAAACGGGCTTGAAGGAGGAGAAATACAAGCTCAAGAACGTCAAGAAGCTGCGTGGCGACACCTGGCTGTTCGAGTACCAGTACGGCGACAAGGGCGTCGCCATCCCATTGCCCTTGGAAGTGAAATGGGCCGGCGATACGCCTGTAATCACGCTGACCGATGCGGCGATCCCCGGCGTCGGCACGTTCACCGCGCGGGTTTTGTTCTATCGCGGCGAGTACGCCGGTACCTGGTCTGCCGGCGCCGACCATGGCGGCAAGCTGTTCGGGAAGATTGTCAAGGAAGACGCGGACGAGAACGAGGATGAGGACAAGGACGAAAAGGACGAATGAACGTCGCCTTTGCGTAAAGATCCACAGATTTCGCAGATTCGGGGTAGGAGGGGAACGATGGCCGCGTCGCCCGGCCGTGAGAGAGAAAAACGAGTCTTGAGCGGCGACGAGTAGGAAAAAAAGAGGCGAGCGCAGCGGAGAAAACCGGTCTCCGCCATCCCCACGCCAGTGAGCAAGCCGCGTAGCGGCGGTCCTTTTGCCACGTCCCACTCCGTCCCTCGCGCGACGTCGCCGCCAGTAAAAGTCGGGGGATGCGGAGTCGGTTTTCCTCGCGAAGCGGTGGTGCCGGCGACGCGGCGCTGTCGCCGCGCCGCCACGGCGGAGAGGCACTGGCGACGCCAGGGCGGTCGGTCATTGGTCGCCTGTCGTTCTCTGCGAGCGGGCACCTGGACCCGCGCCGTCGTGGCCCCGCCCAACTCATCGCGGGCGGGAAGGTGCCGGACGTTCCTTGGCGCCGCTGCGCGCCGCCGACGATTGCCGCGCGCCTGTGGGGAGTCCTCTCGTGGAGACGCAGGAGTTTTTGCCGCGGGCAAGGTTTTTGGCAAGCCACACGGAGAGCGCCTGCCACGTCGAGCGCTAATCGACCGCCGATTCGGACAGGATCCGGCGGTACGCCTGCCTTGCGACCTCGAACGCCTGCTCGGCCGCCGTGCGCTCGGCGCCTGCGCGGATGGCGGGCGCCTTGTGTTGCCAGCAAACGTCGACCGCGTCGAGGCACCACTGGGCGCTCTTCTTGCTTGCACGGATCGGCTGGCCGTCGACCTCGACGAATACCGGGTTCGTGTGCGAGCTGGGAAAGATCCGAAGCGCAACCCAACTCGAACGATCGGGCGTGAAGTCGAACGCCAGGTCTTGGATCCGGCCGTCGGCCTCGATTTCCTTTTTCGCCGCCACGCGGCCGTTGACGATCAACTCGACGGGCACCTTGCGAGTATCGCCGACGCGCGCCCGCTCGACGTGCCAGTAGGGTTGTTGATCGAGTGATCGCCGGCGAATGTCGTCGCGTGGTTTCTTGTCCAAGAGCGCCGCCGCCTGGACCGAGACCGTCAGCGGCTTGCCGCTCTTGGCCGCCAGCACGCTGGGCCGGACGCCGGCCCCGCCCGCCCGGTTTTCGCCGGCGCCGCGCTCGCCGACACTCAGTTCGCCGACCTTGAAATCGAACAGGTGGCTCAAGCCGTCGCAGCAGTAGCTGCGGCCGTCGCGGATACCGTAGGCCCACTGGTCGTAATCCAGCGGCTCGCTGGGCGAGGTAGGCAGCTTCACATAGGCCCGGCCCAGCCCGACCCTTTCGCCGTAAATGCAGGGGAAATCGGTCTCGCCGCTGATCCTCGTCGTGTAGCCGCAATTGAGCGTGTGGTACCAGATGTTCAGCTCCCAGATGATCGGCGTATCGACCGCCGAGATGAAATCGCAAACGCCGTGGACGACGTCGATGATGTATTCGTTGGCGCCGATCCCGTCGAACTTCGGCATTTCGTAATTGGGCAGCGTGGTCGAATCGACTTTGAGTCCCCAACCGCTGTGCGAAAAGCCGACCACGCCCCCTTGCTCCTGTCCCCACTTCAAGACAGGCAGGTCCCAACTGGGCCAATCTTCGATTTGCGAGGTGCCTGGGTAATCGTCTTCCTTGAGTCGCAACAGGCAGAGGTGGCCGGCGTGAGAGCTGGGAAAACCCGATACTTCCACGTCGTACCGCATCAGGTTACGGGGCATCGAAAGCTGGCTGACTTTGCCTTCGAAAAACTGCTTCTGGAAGTACCAGCACGGTCCCCAGGAAAGGACGCACCCGACGTTGAGGTCTTCGCCGATGATGTGCCGCAGCATGTCGTCGGGCCGCACACCCTCGGTTGGCGCCTCGTAATGCGCGCAGCCGGCGCTATGAACATGGTGGTCGCCCGAGTACCAACCATGATCGGCCAGCTTGATCCAGCGCGCCAGGCGAAAGCTTTCCTTGTGCGGGCCGGCGGAGGGCACGGCGATTTCGCGGTGCTCGATCCGGTACTCGGGACCGCGAGTGAACGTGACCTGGTAGACGCCGGGGGGCAACGACACCGATTCGCCGTCGGCGCGGTAGACCTGGTCGTGAAAGAAAAGATCGGGGGCCAGCCGCCGCGTGCGCGAAGGGTAAACCCTGCCGCGCGCGTCGCGAAAAACGAATTGGCCCGTCGTCGGCGCGCCGTCGTCGTCATGGACCTCAAGATCCACGCGCACGGCCGGCGCGCAGGTGAACAGCTCGTTGATCTCGTTGCGGAAACCAAGATCCTGGGTGCCTTGTCCCACGTCGAAAAGCAGCTTGGCCTCGCGACGGCCGGCGTCGCGG
>DATLQY010000583.1:0-3076 GCA_035534975.1 Pirellulales bacterium | reverse complement strand
GGCAATGTCCGTTCCAAGCTCGCCGCCGCCGAAGCCGCCGGCCCGCAATATGCCCGCAATACCAACGCCCTGCGAGCCGTGCAGCCCGAGGACGTGCTACCCGGCGACATCGACGCCAATCTCGGCGCACCGTGGATACCCGCGCGGGACATTCAAGCCTTCGCCGCCGACCTGTTCCATGTCGAGCCGTCTTCGGTCCCCATCGCCCACCTGGTAAAAGATGCCGTCTGGAGCCTGGACGCCGGCTACGCCGCTAAGCAGTCGGTTGCCGCAACGTCCGAATTCGGCACCGCACGGGCCAACGGCACCTGGCTGCTGGAACTGGCGCTCAATATGAAGTCGCCGACGATTTACGACACCATCGACCACGGCGACCGCGAGGAGCGCGTCGTCAACCAGGAAGCGACGATGGCCGCCCGCGAGAAGCAGAAGCTCATCAAGGAACAGTTCCGGTCATGGGTGTTTGCCGATCCTGAACGCACCGAACGGTTAGTCCGGCTGTATAACGACACCTACAACAATTTGCGTCCGCGCCTGTTCGATGGCTCGCACCTCGATTTTCCGGGGATGAATCAAGCGATTAAGCTCCGGCCCCACCAGGACGACGCCGTATGGCGGGGCATGAGTTCCGGCAACACGCTGCTGGCCCACGTCGTCGGCGCCGGCAAAACCTTCACAATGGCCGCCACCGGCATGAAGATGAAGCAGGCCGGCCTCATCAAGAAACCGATGTACGTGGTCCCCAATCACCTGCTGGAGCAGTTCTCCCGCGAGTTCATGCAGCTTTATCCCAATGCCAAGCTGCTGGTTGCCGCCAAGGAAGACCTGACCCGCGAACGCCGCAAATTCCTGACCGCCAAAATCGCCAGCGGCGAATGGGACGGAATCATTGTGACCCACAGCAGCTTCGAGCGGATCGGCATGTCACGGGACTACCAGGAGAAATTCCTCCTTGAGCAGATCGCCGAGTATGACGAGCTGCTCCGCGAGCACGCAGGTGACAAGGGCGCCAACCGCAATCTCATCAAGACCATTGAGAAGCAGAAGGCGGCTCGGGCGGAACGACTGAAAAACCTGCTCGCCGAGAAAAAGAAGGATGACGGGCTGGTGTTCGACGAACTCGGCGTCGATCACGTCTTCGTCGACGAGGCCCATTATTTTAAGAATCTGGAGACGCCGACCAAGATGGAACGTGTCGCTGGCATCCAGACCGGCGGCTCCGAGCGGGCATTCGACGTGTACATGAAAACCCGTTACCTCGACGAGCAACATGCCGGCCACGGCGTGACGTTTGCCACCGGAACGCCAATCAGCAACACGATGGTCGAGATGTACACGATGCAACGCTTCCTCGATCCCGAGGGGCTGAGAAGCCGGGGGCTGGAGCATTTCGACGCCTGGGCGGCCACCTTCGGCGAAGTCATCGACACGATGGAAATCTCACCGGACGGCAAGGGCCTTCGTCCGCGAAGCCGGTTCGCTCGGTTCACCAACCTGCCGGAACTCCAGCAGATGTTCCGGGCTTTCTCCGACGTGCAGACGGCCGAGATGCTCAAACTGCCGTGTCCTCGCCTGCAAGGCGGCAAGCCCATCATCGTTGCCTGCCCGATGTCCGACGAACAGCACGAACTTCAACAGGAGCTGGTCGAACGCTACGAGCGGCTGCGGTCACAGAAGGTGGACCCGCGTGTCGATAACGCGCTGGCCATCACCACCGACGGACGAAAACTGGCCACCGACGCAAGGATGCTTTCGGCCACGGCACCTGACTTCCCGGAATCGAAGGTCAACCGCCTCGTCGAGAATGTCGTGGCCACCTGGCAGCAGACCGCCGCGACTCGCGGCACCCAGATGATCTTCGCCGACATGGGCGTCAATCCTACCCCGTGGGGGTATGCGCCCTACGAGGAGATCATCGAGAAACTCATCGCCCACGGTATCCCCCGCGACCAGATCGCCGCCATCGGCGACGCCGAATCCGACGCCAAAAAGCAGGCCCTCTTCGAGAAAGTTCGGCAAGGCTCGGTGCGCGTGCTGATCGGCAGCACGCAAAAGATGGGCACCGGCACCAACGTCCAGAAACGGCTGGTGGCGCTGCATCACCTCGACGCCCCCTGGAAACCAGCGGAAGTCGAGCAGCGCGACGGCCGCATCCTTCGGCAGGGAAACGAAAACGCGGAAGTGGCAATCTACCGTTACGTCACGGAAGGATCATTCGACGCCTACATGTGGCAGGCACTGGAGACCAAGGCCCGCTTCATCGGCCAGGTCATCACCGGCAACAATGCCGCCCGCCGCGCCGACGACATCGGCGGCCAGGAACTCTCCTACGCCGAGGTCAAGGCCATTGCATCAGGCAACCCGGCGGTACTGACGCTTGCCGAGGCCGACGCCGAACTGCAACGGCTCACCCTGCTCAAGAAGAATCATCTCGATGAACAATACGTCGCCCGCCGCAGCGTGCGTGACTTGCCAGCCATGATTGCGGGCCTTTCCGCTCGCTTGTCCAACCTCACGACCGATCATGCCACCGCCGACGCTCATGCGGGAGATCCCATTATCATCGGCAAGCGCACCTGGCCACGCGAAGACATACCGGAGATTCTCGGCGGCAAGCTTGACGGTTTGCCGAAAAACGTCGGCGAGACGACTCGCATACCGCTCGGCAATTACCGGGGCCTCAGCTTTGGCGTAGTCCTGCACCCGCAATTCCCGCCCGACGTGTACCTGGAAGGTGCGACCACACGTCAATCGTCGCTCTCACGGGAGCACCAGGGGCCGCGTGCCGTGCTCAACGCACTGGAACGATTGGCCGGTGCCTACGGCTCCGAATCCGTCCGCGTCCGGCAAGACCTCACCATCGCCGAATCCCAGCTCCGCGACTACCAGGCCCGACTCGGCAAACCATTCCTGCACGAGGCGTACCTGTCCGAACTGACCGGCTTGCGTGACCAGCTCAAGGCCGGTCTTTCCGCATCGGCCCACGATCCAGGTAAAGAGGAGGGGCCGAGCGTTTCCGAATTGGCCGGGAAGATCAAGGCCCTAAAAGCCGCGCACAGCATCGAGGCCACGCCGC
>DATLQY010000582.1:0-3811 GCA_035534975.1 Pirellulales bacterium | reverse complement strand
GGGCTTGAGGATGATTTCCTTCGCCCGTTGGTTCGCCAAGGCTCCGATCATCAGGACCGTGACGACGATCGTAAGGCTGAAGCAAACGTTCATCCGCCGCTTCAGCCGGCTGGCCGGAAGCTCGTCGAAGAGGATCTCGATGCCCCGCGCCAGCAGGCGCCGAGTGACGGGTTTCATCCAGTGCTCAGTGGCGAAGAACGTGATCAGTAACACGGAAGCGATCGCCAGGAAAGTGGCGATCGTCACTTGCACCAGGATGTAGACGGGGGCATCGAAAACGACCCGCAGATAGAGACACATCGGCACCACCGACAAGAGCGGCACCAGCACCGCCTGATCCAATTGGTAGCGACTGGGAAACAGCACCGCCTCACGGCCGGCGCGCCGCCCGAGCTCGCGATCGACCGGTTCGTCCAGCCGCAAGTGCCGGAGCACGCGGCGAAGCGCGCGCGTGTTCCAAAGCGCCAGGGGTACCGTCAAGCCGACGGCCAACACGACCAGCACCGCGCCCAAGGCGTCGAAATGCCGCCGCATGACCGGCGGCAGCGCGGTGGTCAGATTGACGTAGTACAAGACCAGGAACCCGCCCACCGAGCCGAATACGCGCGTCGCCAGCACCATCGCCAAGATGTAGTGCTCGCCGAACCTCGATAGGGCGCGCTCGGAAAGCGGCGAGGTCAGCGCCGCAGGACGGGGCGCGGCCGATGAATCGGGTAGGATGGCGGGGCGCTCGGTCATTTGAAGTCGCGGCTCCCCAATTCGCTCATCAGCAGGTGCTGAAGGCCCTCGATCCATGGCCCCAAGTCGATCGACCGCAGGCCGGGCGCCATCGCACGCAGGCAATCACGATGGTGCGACCAGCACCGCAGATAGTGCCGCTCGTAGTCGCCCCGCGCGACGGCCGATTGAATTCGCTGGGGATCCCCTTGGCGCAAATCGTCCACGGTCAGGTCGCTCGCGGCCACGGCCTGGGCGAAGACGCCACTCGTGTAATCGCGGTCGGCGATCTCGCGGCGCCAGGTCGTGACCATGTTGCCGATCCGGGCCATCCACTGGGCGTGCCACACGGCTTCGCGCAGCCGCCCCAGTTCACGCTCCTGGAAGCCGGGCGAGCACATCAAGTCCAGCGTCGCGAACGTCATGACACCCATGCCTTGGGGCGAATAATGGTCGTGTTCGACCAGATTCAACAAACACAGATTATTCTTCAACAATTGCGAGTAACGCACCGTGTTGAACAACTGCGCAAGGTCGTAGCGGAGCAATTCATGGTAGGATTCGAAAAGCGGGTATTCTCGCACACGGTCCCAATAGGTTCGCCACAGTTCGCCGGTGAAGTTGGCATAGTCCCGGTCGGCAGGGGCAAGGCCCCTCAAGTCGGCCTGGCCTCCCGCCGTGATTTTCAAGAGCTCTTCGAGCAGCGGCCCGTTGGCTTGCTGGTCCGACACGTCGTCGACCAGCACATTGAGCATCCCGGAGAGGAACTTGGTCTCGCGGGCGTGGCTGCGCCAATGGGGCGCGACGCACGGCAACACCGTCAAGTCAAGGCCGTGGAGGCACCATTTCCACAAATATAGGCCACGCTTGCCCAGTTTCGCGTACCCTTCGACCCAGGACGTGATCATCGGACTTAGTTGCCGTGCAAGGACTTGCCGCCGCTGGTGAGCGAGCTGGTCAGCCCCTGGCGCCGCTTCGCCGGCCAGTACGGCGGTCACACCGGCCGCCGGTGCAATAGACACCGTCGCGCGCACCGGCAATGACGGCAGATTCCGTTTGTTCCGGAGAGTCTCCGCCGGGCCGGTCGATGTCGCTTCGTCGCGTTTCAGCCGCAGGTGCAGGATTGTCGGCTGCTCGATCGCTTTCAACGCTTCGAGGACCGCGAACAAGCCGTCGAGCTCGACGCCTCCCACGGGCCCCAGGTAGGCTAGCCCTTTCTCCGCGGACACCCGGTCGAACCAGCGGGGCGCCGACGCGCGCGGGGGGCGCGCCGCGGCAATGGACTTGCCGTTGCCGTCGGCACAGTCGTTAACGCTTGTCGTCGCGCATTCGCGGCGGTCGCAACAGACGATCAAGAAGCGGCGCAACCGCGCCAGCGCTGTCAACAACTCGGGCGACGGCCCGGCGTCCGCTCTCGATTCGTCGAGTACGACCACGATCCAATGGCCGCCGCCCAATGCGTCGCGCGCCAGAGCCAACCCAAGCCCCTGGGTCAACAATTCCGCGGTAGCGTCCGGCGCGTCGTCGACGGCCAGCCCGCTAGCGCCTTTGACCGGCGTGGGAAGGCGATGTCCGCCGTCGAACCGCAGCTCGCGGCCGGCCCCGGCCTCGGCGCCCTTCGCCGATGTCCCCAGCACGCGGTCGTGCCGCGGGTCGAATGTGCCTTGGACCGCCGTGACCAGATCGTCGGCTCCGATCAGTCCGGCGCCCGTGCCTTCGGCCGACGAGAGCCACCAAAGCTTCTCGCCCACCCAATCGGCCGGCCTCCGCGGACTGAACAGCGCCGCCTCGCGCGGCCCGTGGGGCGAGTGGAGAGATTGAAACGTGTCGAACAAGTGCGCGACGGTCAGTTGGCTCATGGCGGTCATCCTTACTGTGCGGCGCGTGCTGGTTTTGCGACATTGCGCCGATTATCAAAAATTTATTTTGGCGAGTCCATCTTTTGCGTAAGACATTCCGAGTTTTTTCCGAACTTTCCGTCCAACATGCGTGTTAGGCAAACTGTGACGGCGCCGTCCCTCGGTTCGAGCCAGGCGTTGGTCATTGGGATGGGTCCCTTTGCGGCTTGTGTTGTTCGAAGGGCACCGCTACGTTGACGGCAGGCGGCGCGCCCTGTTGTCCCTCCCATAGACAAATTGAGATTGCGACGAGAATCCGGACATTGGGGTCATGAAATGGTGGGAATTGTTCGGGTGTTCACTACCCGTGGTCCCATTTTCCGGAATTCGCCGAGCGGCTCTCTACCAGATCAACGACGGTGTGACCCGCAGGTCGCGGTAGCGGCCGGGTACGGCTCAATGGGCGAAACCTCGGAGATCACGTCCCCCTTGAGGAGATTCTCCCGGCGGTGCGCGCCCGGGGCGGAACGGTTGTCGTATTTGGTCCTGGCGGGGCATCCGTACGGCGATAAATCACGCTATCGATGGTCAAAACGCCGGAGTCGGGTAGTGGGTCAGTCCAATTCGGGGATTTCTTCGCCGGATGGCTCGGTCGTCTTCACGTACTTGGCGACGAGCATTGGGACCGTTGACCGTGACCTCGACGATCAGGCCAGACGTGGCCAGGTCGGCGTATTTCTCCGCGATGAGCCTTTCGGTTGGAGCACTCGCCGGTTCAACCAACGGGGGGCACCACAATCCCACCTGTGCGCTCTCCTTAAGTGTGACCCTGTAGGAGCCAGGAAAGGCGGTCGAGGGCATTCGACACCACGCGCGAACCGGCGCATGCCCCAAACGTCATTCGGGGCCAATCGCCGACGCACCGCCACCCGTTCGTTATCCGAACGTTTGTTTCAACAACAGTAAAATAATTTGAATACACTGTTAACATATACTAAAGTTCACTATACGATGCCACCATGTCGACGCCGGCCGCTTGTCGACGCTCACCACAAGCGAACGAGCGATTGGCCGCGACGTTCTTCCGGGCTCGTGACTTCTCACACTGCGCAACCATGCCCGACCGTGTCAGGAAGTTTTGGCGGGCAGTCCCAATCGAGCGCGTACCTCGGCGGCAGACAATCCACCTTCCGCCTCCAAGCGATGCTGCGATCGGTCCAAGATGGCCTTGAAGTGAGGGCTCAGGCTCAACAACA
>DATLQY010000581.1:0-3698 GCA_035534975.1 Pirellulales bacterium | reverse complement strand
ATCGACGCGCTGACGCACGCGATCGAGGCTTACACTGCCGTCGACAACGAGGAGTTTCCGCTTCCCTCCGGCGAGCGGTCGGTCTACCAAGGGCGGCACCCGCTGGGCGATTGCCTGGCCGAGAAGGCGATCAACCTAGTCGGCGCGCACCTTGAGCGGGCCGTACACCACGGCGATGACGTGTCGGCCCGCGAGGGAATGGCACTGGGGGCGACGATCGCCGGGCTGGCGTTCTCGAACGTCGGCGTGGCCCTGGTCCACGCGATGGAGTACCCGGTGGGCGGCGCGACCCATTGTTCGCACGGCGAGGGGAATGGCCTGCTGTTGCCCTTCGTGATGCGTTTCAACCTGCCGGCTCGGGTCAAGCAGTTCGCCAAAATTGCTCAACTCCTGGGCGAGAGCGCCTCCGGCCTGGGTGAGGCGGCGCTGGCCGAGCGGGCGATCGCGGCGGTCGAACGGCTCAAGTCGGCCATCGGCATCCCCCAGCGGCTGAGAGATCTGGGCGTCACGCGGGCCCAACTTCGTCCCTTCGCGGAAAAGACGTTGGGAATCAAGCGGATACTGCGGGTCAACCCGCGGCCGGTCACCGTCGACGACGTCACGGCGATCTTCGAAGCGGCTTGGTAATGTGGCCCAATGGTACTTAACGCGACCGAACGTGAGACATTTTGCGGCGAGAGCGTGGTGGCTGGTGGCAGAGCGTAAGCGATGCCCCGGCGCCGGCCATTTTGCGATTCGTTCGACATCGGATAGATTCTTGAGGGGTAACTGAAACCGGAACGCCGCCAGCGGAGCCACCATGTCAAATGCCAGCGACGTCTTGAAGTCGCCGGTGGCCGGGGAGGCGTCGAGCGTCGCCGGATACCTGCGTTCAAACGATCATCGACCGTTGTTCATCCAGGGCGACGCGGCCGCGGTCCTGGCCTCGATGCCGGATTCCTGCATTGACTGCGCCATGACCTCGCCGCCGTACTGGGGCCAGCGCTCCTATGCCGGCGGCGGTATTGGCCTCGAAGAAACCTGGCGGGAGTACATCGATCACCTTCTTGCCGTGTTCCGGCAGCTCAGGCGCGTGCTGAAGCCCAGCGGGTCGTTTTGGTTGAACCTCGGGGACGCATACGAAAAGAAAAACCTGGTTGGCCTGCCTTGGCGCATCGCGCTGGCAATGACGGACCGTGACGGTTGGGTGCTTCGCAATAGCGTCATCTGGAACAAGGTCAAGGGTGGGCCGGATAACGCCAAGGACAAGTTGCGCAACGTCCACGAGAACCTGTTCCACTTCGTGAAGGATGCCTATTACTACTACGACGCCGACGCGATCCGCAACAAGCCCGGCCAGTCGAAGGTCGTCAATGGGTCGGTCGTCTCGGCGACCGGCGTGTCCGGCGTTCGCTACCGCCGCCAGATCGAGCTGTCAACGGTCTTGAGCGACACCGAAAAAAAAACGGCCCTTCAAGCGCTCGACGCGATCCTGGAGGATGTGCGAGCAGGAATGCTCTCGGATTTCCGGATGATTATCCGGGGCCAGCAGCGTGCGACGCACAGCGACTCCGAGCGCGTCTCGGGCCGCGCTCGGGAGCTTGCCGACCGAGGGTATTACTTTCTCAAGTACGACCCGAATGGGGCCAAACCAGGCGACGTTTGGGACATCCTGCCGGAAGACACCCAGAAGCGCACGGGCCACTTCGCTCCCTACCCCGAGGATCTCTGCAAAATGCCGATCCTCGCTACCTGTCCGGAAGCCGGTATCGTCCTCGACCCGTTCTCCGGAACCGGGACGACTAGCCTCGTCGCGTTTCAATTGGCCCGCAAGTCGATCGGCATCGACGTCTCCAGTGATTACATTTCTGCCGCAAGGGAAAGGTGCCGGTTCTTGCAAAGCAGATTATTTACCGTCGGGGGTGCCGCTACCGCCCTGCCAGTGCCGTCTACCAATGTGGCCGAGGCCGCCCTCGGAAAGCAGATCAGGTAACCGGCAGCATGGTCAAACCGATGGGGCACGAGTTGGTCGGGCACCGCGGGCGTGGGCTGGTTGGCGCGTTGCCCGCTGAGCGCCTGGTCGAGCTTTGGCCGCGGACGGTGTCGCGCGTCGTGAAACACGGCTTCGCCCTGGAACTGGCCGACCTCGAGCCACCGCGGACCGGCATTTTTGACGGACTGAAGATCGTGATCGACCCTGACGTTGGCTTCGAAATGCAGTGCTTCGTGCTCCTGCACCTGTTCGGCCACAGCGTGCAGTGGACGGCCCCTGCGTTGGAGCACAAGCTCGACGCGCTGCGGCACACGACCGAGAAAGGCACCTTCATGAAGGTGCTGCACGACTACGAGTTCGAAGCCGCGCGGTTCGGCCGACAACTGCTCGCCGAGACGGGCATTGCGGGACTTGACGCTTGGTACGCCGATTTCGTCGCGACCGACTGGCGTTACGTCGAGCGGTTTTACCGGACCGATGCCATCCCGCCCTGGGAGGAATGCCTCGCCCAGTCGACGGCGTTCGTCGAGCCGCTGGCGATCCCCGATGTGCGGCACCGGCGTGTGGAGGTGAGGTACGCGTTTTAGTATACTGCACATCGCGATGGATTCGTTGGAAGCGCGATGGATTTGTTGGAAGACAGAAACGAGGTGTGTAATGCTGCCATTTTGGTTTGCCCTGGCCTGTTTGCTGCCGGCTGCGGGACCGGCCGACGCTCACGACAACCCGGTGCTGGCCGATTTGCTGAAGGAAGGTGTGACGATCGGCGGGAAAGCAATCAAGTTGCCGCCGCCGACCTTGGCCGATGGGCTCGGAGTCGAGGATCAGCGGGCGGCCTTGGAGAAAATCACCGACGCCAGCCACCCGTTGGACCCGTTACTGCGCCCCTCGGTGGTGGCCCCGTTCGTGCTCAAGCTCTCGTCGGAGCCGACCGATTCGGCAGATGAACCGGCCAGGCGCGTCGACCTGTGGTTCGTCGTGTATGGCAAGCTTGATGAAGTCGCCAGCCAGGATTTCGCCGACCGTTGGTCCGATATGGCCGGAGAGAAGGGTGCGTCGGACGATTTGCCGGTCCGCTCGGGCGAGCTCAAGGCGGAGGAAATCGCCGAGCGAAAACTGGACAGGAGTTTGGGGAAGGATGAACACTATCTCTTCAGCACGAGCAACCTCTTCGACCGCGTCCTGATCAGCGCCACCCGGCAGGCGCTGGTGACGCGGACCGATGAATCGCTGCTGGTCGCGGCGCGCGTCGATCCACGGTTCGACGACGACGCCGAGTACCCGAACCAATGGCAGCCGCTGGCGCGCGACAAGGCGGGCAAGCTCGCCGCCGGCGAGGTCCAGCCCTACGCCGGCGCCGCGTTCTACGCCAAAGTGACGAAACTCGCCGAACCGGCGGGGGCGCTGTTCGTCGAATACCACCAGGCGTTCAACGAGCCGAAAGACTGGTTCCATGGGGCGAACCTGCTGCGATCGAAATTGCCGATCGTGGCGCAGGACTCGGTACGCGAGTTTCGCCGGCGGTTGCGCGGGAAGGGCAAGGGGAACGCCGGAAAATAATGACGACGCGCGTCATTCGCGCCGAGTCGACCGGGCGCGGCCGTGGGGTAGGTTTCCACGTAGCCATCCAAACAGGATGTTGCTTACGGAGCGTGAGCGTGGTATCTTCCGTGCTTCGCTGGGCGCTGTAGCCAAGTGGCTAAGGCAGCGGATTGCAAATCCGCCA
>DATLQY010000580.1:0-4903 GCA_035534975.1 Pirellulales bacterium | reverse complement strand
TGATCTTTTTCGACAGATCGCCGGCGGCGACGGCCTTGGTCACGTCGGCGATGTTGCGTACCTGGCTGGTAAGGTTGCCGGCCATGAAGTTGACCGAATCGGTGAGATCCTTCCAGGTGCCGGCCACGCCCGGCACGTCGGCCTGCCCACCCAGCTTGCCTTCGGTACCCACCTCGCGGGCCACGCGCGTCACTTCGGCGGCGAACGAGCTGAGCTGATCGACCATCGTGTTGATCGTGTTCTTCAGCTCCAGGATCTCGCCCTTGACGTCGACGGTGATCTTCTTCGAGAGATCGCCGTTGGCCACGGCCGTCGTCACGGCGGCGATGTTGCGGACCTGGCTGGTGAGGTTTCCGGCCATCGAGTTGACGCTGTCGGTCAGGTCCTTCCAAGTGCCGGCCACGCCGTGGACGATCGCTTGCCCGCCGAGCTTGCCCTCGGTTCCCACCTCGCGGGCCACGCGGGTCACCTCGGAGGCGAACGACCGGAGCTGATCGACCATCGTATTGATGGTCCCCTTGAGTTCGAGGATTTCGCCGCGCACATCGACGGTGATTTTCTTGGAAAGGTCGCCGTTGGCGACGGCGGTCGTGACGGCGGCGATGTTGCGGACCTGGGCCGTCAGGTTTCCGGCCATCGAATTGACGCTGTCGGTCAGGTCTTTCCAGGTGCCGGCCACGCCTTTCACCTTGGCCTGTCCGCCGAGCTTTCCTTCAGTACCCACTTCGCGGGCCACGCGGGTGACTTCCGAAGCGAACGAGCTGAGTTGTTCGACCATCGTGTTCACGGTCTTGGCCGTGCGCAGGAACTCACCCCGCAATGGTCGCCCTTCGATCTCCAGCGCCATCGATTGCGAGAGGTCGCCCTTGGCCACGGCGCCGATGACGCGGGCCGTTTCGCTGGTGGGATGCACCAAGTCGGCGATGAGCGAGTTGACCGAATCGAGCGATTCGGCCCAGGCGCCGCTGACGTGCCCGATCGTCGCGCGCTGCGAGATCCGCCCCTCTTTGCCGACCACCCGGCAGACCCGCTCGAGTTCGGCGGTCATTTTCTGGTTGAGCTCGACGACGTCGTTGAAGGCCTCGGCAACCGAGCGGTCTAGGCCGCTCAAGTCGGCCGGCAAGCGCACCGAAAAGTCGCCCTGCTTCAGGGCCGTCAAAGCGGCGAAGAGTTGCCGCTTGTCCAGCCCCTCGTCGACGTTTGCCGTTCTTGGCGCGACTGTTCTTGGTGCGACTGTGGCGGCCGTGAGGTCCCGCCTGCCGCCGATGGGCTTGCCATTGCTTGCTTTTGGGCCGTTGGCGGTGTGTTTCTTTCCGTTACCCTGGACTCGTTTGCTCTCAGCGGGAGCCTTGGTCGATTGCAGCGTCGCCTTCATGCTCGCGGCCTCACGTCGGAAGTTGTGCCTGAATGGAGTGGTCCCGTGGCGATCCGGCGCACTGGACCTTTCCTGGTTTGCCGAAATGGGGGACACTAGAGTCTAGGTCGATGGGCGGACGGGTGTCAAGCAAGTTGAAATATGGGCCCGCACACCGGATTCCGTCCGCCATCGGGGAGAATACGGTGGATGGCGGTTCACCATACCACGACAAAGCCGTCAGGCGGGCTTCGGCGCCTGGCGACCGTCGTGCTCGGCGGCCAATTCCCGGCTCAGCTCCCGAACCAACGTCCGTGGATCGACCGGCTTGGCGAACCAGCCGTCAACTCCGGCCGGTCCACACTCGAGGGGGACCTCATTGGGCTGCTGGCCACTGACGGCGAAGATCTTCAGCCCGTCCCAGCGTGGGTTGGAGCGGATGCGCCGGACGGTGGTCGGCCCATCGCAGCGGGGCATGATCATGTCCATGAGCACCACGTCGGGCCGGCCTTCCGCCGCCAGGTAATCGAGCGCATCGGCGCCGTCGCCCGCGGTGGCGACGTCGAAGCCCGACATGCGCAGGAACCCGGCCAGCAATTCGCGCTCGTTCCGATTGTCCTCGACCAACAGCGCCTTGCGAGCCAACCGTCCCTTCCCGGAAGCCTTGGGTGCCATCGTTTCGAACCGGTCGCGGGACGCGTTGAGCTCGCTTTCGAGCTGCTCCAACGTCGTCTCCAAATCATCCCACGCGCCCGTGTCCCATTGGCCGCGCAGCAGGGCCAGGCCGAGCGACCAGGTGTGCAGTTGGTTGCGCGCCAAGTGCCGAAGCTCGCGCAGCGGCTGTTCGGCTGCCTGAGCGGCCGCAGGATCGCCGCACGGGGTCTGACGAGTGGAGACTTCCGAAAGAATCTCTTCGCGCGCCACCGGCACGTCGCGGGGGGCCGTGATCCCCAGGCGTGCCGTGTGCCCATGCACTTCGAGGACCTGGATGGTGGTTTGCAATGTGGGGAAGACGATTTTCTGGTTGACGCGACGCGAGAGGACGAGCATGGACAGGTTCCTTTTCCTGTGGAGGGACGGGCCGGCTTTGGCCGGCCTTGGAAACGGTAAGCGCGAAACAAGTGGTCCGTCCCTCGGTTTCGAGGGACCGTCCGATCCTTGGCCGGCTCCCGACATCCCTGCGGAGAACTCGTCCTGATCACGAACTGGCATCCTGCCAGCGCATGCCTCTAGTCAAGCAGGCGTTTTACGAGGAACCAGGAAAACGAGTCAAGAGCAGTTTCTTTCAAACTAACTCACATCTGCCCTCGCCCAATCAATTGCTCGACGAGTTTTTCATGATGCGGTCGTAAAGCGTCTCCGTCACTCCGTAGCACTCACAACTAGCGGCTTCCAACCCTTCCCGGTCTACGACCCGCATCACGCCATGCCGGTAGGCGATGAAACCCGCCTTTTGCAGCGTGCCCGCCACGACCGAAACGGACTGCCGGCGCACGCCCAGCATGGCCGCCAGCAACTCGTGCGTGAGCCAGAATTCGTCGTTCCCGACACGATCCTGCATCATCAACAGCCACCGGCACATGCGCTCTTCCACCGAATGCAGGGCGTTGCAGGCGACCGACTGCTTCGCATTCCGCAGGGAATAAGCCGTGTACCGGCGCAGAAGCCGGTCCAAATCCCGGCCTGGTTTCACTGCTTGCAATAAGGAAGCCACGGGCAGGCGCAGGCATTCACCGGGAACCAGCAGGGTCATGGTGACCGGGCTGAAATCGAGGCCGAGGACGACAGCCAGGCCCACCATGCCTTCCTTGCCGATGGCGGACGCTTCGATGCGTTCTCCGTCATCCATGACGATGACGGTGGAGAACACCCCGTTCGTGGGAAAGTAGACATGGGACAAGGGACTATTCTGGTGGCAGACCTCCTCCGCATGGTCGAAGGAAATAGCCTTCAACTGCGGAATCAGGCTCTGGTATTCCTTAGGGGGGTAAACGGTCGAGCAATTGGTTCCCGGTCCCGTTCGGTGTCGTGGATGAAGACATGACGCAGCCACCTCCTCTCCAAGGTCCTTCAATGGCATGTGCCCTCGCTCCTTCTCGACGAAAGAAGGGGGGACACCGCAATCTTTGCAAATGGGGTAATGTGCAACTGTTGTGCCAACTGAGAATGGCATGGCGGTTGGCACATTTGTACAGGTGTGTTTGATTGTCGGAAACCATAGGGGAGTCACGGCTTCCGCCATCTAGCTGGCAGACAATGCTACCGCGATCTGTACAATGGATTCTTGCCGTTTTGCGCGGATTTCTCGCAGAGCGTGAAGGCGCTCTCGGTGCGATCCGTTGGCTTCGTCGGGATGGCAGGCGGTCAAGAGGCGACGATTACACCATGCCAGAACAAGAGACCATCAAGCGGCTGTCCACGGGCATCGTCGGGCTGGACGAGGTTTTCCACGGCGGGCTGCTCCCGTATCGGTCGTACCTCGTGCGTGGCGCGGCAGGGACCGGAAAGACAACGCTCGGCTTACACTTCCTCACCGCGGACGCAGCCAACGACGAGAAGTCCCTGCTCATCACGCTCGGTACGCCGGAAGCCCGAATCCGGCTCGACGCCAAGACCTTCGGGTTCGACCTGACCAGCGTCCCGATCATCGACCTGACCCCGGCCCCGGACTTTTTCGCCAAGGCGAAGACGTATGACATTTTCTCCCCGGCTGACGTGGAGCGCGAGCCGATCACGCGGATGATCACCGAACAGATCGAGAAGCAGAAGCCGCGGCGGGTGTTCGTGGACACCATCACGCAGTTCCGCTATCTCGCCGGCGACGCGCAGCAGTTTCACCGGCAGGTGCTCGCCTTTCTCCGCTACTTGACCGACCAACTGGGCACGGTCCTGCTGACGTCCGAGTACAGCGAAGCCACGCCCGACGACGACCTGCAATTCCTCTGCGACGGGATCATCAACGTGGCGAACACGGAACACGGTCGGACTCTGAGGGTGAGCAAGTACCGTGGCTCCGGCTTCCAAGAAGGTCGCAGTGCCATGCGGATCACCGAGCGGGGCATCCTCGTGTACCCACGGCTGCTCCCCGAGGCGCACCACAATGACTTCAAGCAGGAGCCAATACCGTGCGGCATCGCCGGGCTGGACGAGTTGATGCAGTTGGCTATAGATAGGAAAAGAGCGGGGACGCCTCGAAAGCGGTTTAGAGTGGAGTTATTAGATTCCCCCCAAACCCCGTTACAGGAGGTCGTCCCCGTGAGTAAGAGCAAAGCGTATCGTTCGACGGATGTCAAGAATGTGGTGCTGGATGAAGTTCTGAGCAAGGCGTCGCTTGGCCGCGTAACGGTGGGAACCGATATTGGGAAGTTCTTCATTTTCGCGGTCATCCGCTTCTGCGACGGGACTTTCCTGCGTCCCTGGAAGGTGGGGAACCCGTCGGAGATTGAGTTCTTCGTGTGGTTGCTGCAGAGGTTGTCGAAGGAGCACGAAGTGACCGTTGCGATGGAGTCGACGGGGACGTATGGCGATGCGTTGCGATCCGAGCTGGCC
>DATLQY010000579.1:0-3047 GCA_035534975.1 Pirellulales bacterium | reverse complement strand
CCGTGTTCTCGCGGCAATAAGCCCGTCAGCAGCGTCGTTTGGGCCGAGCAGGTCACGGCCGGCAGTACGGTGCCCATCGGCCGCATGAACCCCTCTTCAGCTAGTCGCCGGAGGTTCGGCGTGTGCGTCCCGACCAGGTCGCAGGTCAGGCCGACCAGGTTGATCACGACGAGGGGATGGGGCATGGGGAGTGAACGAAGCGGTTGCCAATGTGACCTCTATGGCAGGAAAACCCTGCCAGTGCCGCGAAAGCTCTCGATATCCATGAGGTATTCCAGTAGGCGTACTGCCACTTGCTCGGCGTAATCCCTTTCGTGTTGCAATCGTTTGGGGTTGGCGACCGTAAAAACCGGCAGGCTGTCCGATCGCCGATTGTTTCGAATCGTCGCCTCCAGCGAATTCAAACCATGCGCGTTTCGATTGCGAGTGAGCAACACGATCTGGGCTTCCTGGCATGCGTGCCAAAGATCCGAGTCCAGGGCGTCACTCGTAAGGCCAAGTTCCGAAAACGACGTAACCCCTATATCGAGGCTCGCCCACAAGTCAGCCCAGTCCGCGGATTGGAGGATTCCTACCAGGATATCGAGGTCCCCGACGGCATCATTATCGGCCAAAATCCCTCGCATTTTCCGACTCCAAGGCGGCTTTACCGTGTCGGTTCTCCCACAGTGCCTGGAACTTCGCGTGGGTAGCGTCCAGCTTGGCTTGCAACTCCGGCGGATTACCCAGCGCATCGCATTCGAGCATCATTTGGTACTCGGCCTGGACCGCGTCCTTGTGTGCCTCAATGTAGTCCGTTGCCGCGATCACTTGTGCGGACGACAGCCCCAATGTGGCCGCAATCGCCGTATGGTGCCAACCCTCGGTGTAGTAATCCATGATGTCGTAGACGGTGATCCGCGTGCCCGCGATTTCCGGCCCACGTCCGCGGTCGATCATCGTTGCACGCCAAAAGTCGCTAGTCGCCTTGGGGCGGCCGTTAGGATCTCTTTCATGATCGGACGCCGCGGCGGCCCTGCCGCGACGCTCCACCAAAAGCGCCTGGAGCTTCGCGTGGCTGGCCGCGCGCTTTGCTTCGATCTCCGGCGGATTGCCGCGCGCGTCGCGATCGAGGATCCTCCGGTATCCAGCCAGCACCTCTTCCGTGTGTGACTCGATGTACTCGGTGGCGGCGATCACTTGGCGGGACGAAATCCGCAGCCTGGCTGCGATCGCAGTGTGGTGCCAGCCCTGCGTGTAATAATCCATGATGTCGTAAACCGTGATCCGCGTGCCGGTAATTTCCGGCCCACGGCCGCGGTCGATGATAACGGCCTGCATGGTGATGGTCCCAAACGAGGAGTTTCAATCAAGCCCTGCGCTAGCGAGAAGAGTCGACCGGCCGGTTTCCACCAACTGCAAGCAAGTGAACGACCCGCCGAGGCACTATTATAGGCCAAATGGTTCACCCGTGCCAGCACCGGTGATGGCGCCGGATGGCGCCGTCCGGCGATCTTGCAAGTCGTGTCGTCGCGAGTCACGATGGTTCCTGGACTCCCACTTGCTCGGTGAACATTAGCGATTTGCCACATCGATCGACGGACCCCTGGACCCCTCAGTCATGACGAAAGGCTTGATCCGGAGATACGCCGTAACCTGCTGCGCGATCTTGGCAGGCGCGCCGGCGGTTAGCGCGGCGGCTGACGACGCCATGCTCGTCAACTCGATCGGTATGCGGCTCATGGTAGTTCCCTCCGGCGAGATTCAGATGGGTTCGGCCGACGACGACGCTGGTTCTGACGACGACGAACGACCGCGGCACCGCGTTCGGATCACGCGGTCGTTCTACCTTGGCGCCTACGAGGTGACGCAAGCCGAATACGAAACGATCATGGGAACGAATCCTAGCTGGTTTTCCGCCTCCGGACCGGGCCGCAAGACGGTCGAGGGACAGGACACGAGCCTTTGGCCGGTGGATATGGCCTCATGGAACGACGCAATCGAATTCTGCCGCGTGATCTCTCAAACCCCGGCCGAGAAGACGGCCGGCCGAGCGTACCGATTGCCTACCGAGGCCGAGTGGGAATATGCCTGCCGAGCCGGCGCGACGACCCGATTCAACCTGGGCGACACGCTCCGCCCGGGTGAAGCGCGGGCCCAGCTCGAAGGACCGCCGCCCGCGGCGAAGCACCTGGGTCATCCGCTGGCGGTCGGTTCGTTCCGACCGAACGCCTTCGGTCTTTACGACATGCACGGCAACGTTTGGGAGTGGTGCGCCGATCGGTACGCGCACGACGACTACCGGTTCGCCCTCGCCGACGATCCGCGCGGACCTGCCGCGGGCACCGGCCGCGTCGTGCGCGGCGGCGACTGGCATTGCGAAGCGTTGCATTGCCGATCCGCGAACCGCGATTTCACACGCGCGACGCGTCGCAACCTCGGCACTGGGTTTCGCGTCGCCTGCGACGCGCTCGCTCCTTCCGCGACGGCACCCTGAGACCATCCTAGATCCCTTCCTGCGGCGCTTCTGGTATGATGCGGGATGTCTGGGAGGCACGAAATCATGAAATCGCTACAAGGCCAACTGCTGATCGCTTCGACCGATTTGCGCGACCCGAACTTCTTTCGCACAGCGGTGCTGATCTTTCGCCACGAAGACGAGGCGGCCGGGCTGGTGTTGAACCGGCGGTTGAATGCCACGCTGCGGCAGGTCTGGAAGCAGGTGAGCGACGAACCCTGCCGTTGTGAAGCGCCCCTGCACCTGGGCGGTCCCGTCGACGGCCCGTTGATGGCAATCCATTCCGATCCGGAGCTCTCGGAGCTCGAGATCGTGGAGGGTGTCCATTTCAGCGCCGGCGGAGAGAACCTGGCGCAGCTCGTCAAGAAGGCGCAACCCCAGGCGAAGTTCTTCGTCGGCTACGCCGGCTGGGGCGAGGGACAGTTGGAGCGTGAAATGGACGAGGGTTCGTGGCTCACGGTGCCCGCCAGCGCCGAACACGTGTTCGGCGACCTCGATGATCTTTGGCAGCGGGTCACGCGGGAAGCCACGTCATCGGCCTTGATTTCGA
>DATLQY010000578.1:0-2184 GCA_035534975.1 Pirellulales bacterium | reverse complement strand
AGGATGCTGTTGGCCACGCCGCGGTCGATTCCGTCTTGCAGCCGCCGGGTATTGGTCACGAACAGATCGTCGCCCACCAGTTGGGTCTTCGTGCCCAACCGGTCGGTGAGCAGCTTCCAACCGTCCCAGTCGTCCTCGCTGCAACCGTCCTCGATCGAAACGATCGGGTACTTCTCGACCCAGCCCGCCAGAAGGTCGACCATGCCGGATGCGTCGAGCGAGCGAGCGTCCATCGAATAGGTTTTTTTCTTGACGTCGTAAAGCTCGGTGGCCGCAACGTCGAGCGCGATGCCCACCTGTTTGCCGCGTCCCAGCCCGTAGCCGGCCTGGCCGACCGCCTCGGAAATCAGCTCCAGCGCCTCACCATTGCTCCCCAGGTCGGGCGCAAAGCCCCCTTCGTCGCCGACGGCCGTCTTGTATTTCTTCTTTTGCAAGACCTTCTTCAGGTGATGAAACACCTCGACGCCGCAGCGCAGCGCCTCGCTGAAGGTGTCGAACCCCAGCGGCATGACCATGAATTCCTGCACATCGACTTTGTTGTCGGCATGGGCGCCGCCGTTGACGATATTCATCATCGGCGCAGGCAGCAGCCGCGCTCCGGCCCCGCCCAGGTATCGGAAGAGGGGCAGGCCGCAGAAATCGGCCGCGGCGTGGGCCACGGCCAGCGACACGCCCAGAATGGCGTTGGCACCCAGGTTTTGCTTGTTGGCGCTGCCGTCGAGGTCGATCATCCGCTGGTCGATCAGGGCCTGCTCCAGCGCGTCGTGCCCGAGCAGCGTTTCGACGATCTTTTCGTTGACGTTCTGCACTGCAGTGGCGACCCCCTTGCCCATGAATTCCTTGGCTTCGGTGTCGCGCAATTCCCAGGCTTCATGGACGCCGGTGCTGGCCCCGCTCGGCACCGCCGCGCGGCCGAACGAGCCGTCGGCCAGGCGCACGTCGACTTCGACGGTGGGGTTGCCACGGCTGTCAAGTATTTGGCGGGCGTGAATATCGACGATTAGGGAGTTCATGGCAAGCGGCGTCCTTCGAGGATGTTCCGTGTTTGGCCCCCTGGAAATCTGCCCCTCGAGCATTGTGCCGAATTCGCCTCCGCTTGGCTACGGGATGCGTTGTATTCCACGCCGTTTTTCGCCTTCATTCATGGGGATTCCTTTTCAACACGATCTATTCACTATAGGATGCGTGGATGCCCACGACCGACGCAATCGTCCGCACCACGCCCGAACCGCTGCCTGCCAACATCACGAGCGTGCAGCCCGGCGGCGGCGTTTGTTACCGCGTCGAGCTGGCCTGGGGCCGTTGGAGGCGCTGGTACCTGCACGTGTTTCGGCCGGGCTACGTGCGGCGGATGGCCGCGAAACGGCACGGGAGCGACGAAGGGGCCCCGCACGAGGTGCTCGATCCGCGCGACCTGAAATTCTGCCGCAACCTATGCACCGCCGACTGGGAAGCGGCCGACGATCCGTTCCACTGGCGTGAACGTATCCCCTTTGCCCGTTGGGGATTGGCCGAACTGGCACTGCTGAGTTTGCCGCTTTTGGCGGCCACGATCGCCCTCACGTTGACGTTTTGGTACTTCGCACCGTTGCCGGGTATCGTATGCTTGTTGGTGGTATGGTTTTTCCGTGACCCGCCACGCCGCGTGCCTCAGGAAGCGGGGCTGATCGTCTCACCGGCCGACGGCACGATCTCGGAAGTCGCCGAGTTTGACCACGATGAATTCATCGGTGGTCCCGCAGTGCGGATCGGAATCTTCCTTTCGATTTTCAACGTACACATCAACCGGGCGCCTGCCCGATGCCGGGTGGTGCGGCTGAGGTACTCGGCAGGTTCGTTCATCAGCGCGGTGAAGCCGGAAAGCACGCTCGTGAATGAGAATCTGTGGATTGGACTGGAGGAGGAAACATCGCCCCACAGGCGGATGGTCGTCCGGCAGATCGCCGGGATGTTCGCCCGGCGAATCGTCTGCGGCCTGCGGCCGGGCGAGGTGATCGAGCGCGGGCACAAGTTCGGCATGATCAAGCTCGGCTCGCGCACCGAGCTGATCCTGCCTAGGGAAACAGGTCTTTCGGTCGAGGTCCGCGCCGGCGAGCGAGTGAAGGCCGGCGGCAGCGTCGTGGCGAGGTACAACGAGGAGACGGGCTGATGCACAAGATTCGCACCGTGGCGGTGCTGCCGACG
>DATLQY010000577.1:0-2382 GCA_035534975.1 Pirellulales bacterium | reverse complement strand
GAAGACGAGGGAAAACCGCCAAGCAGACTGCGAAATCATCGTTGACCAGCGTCATGAGTTGGAAGTTGCCGAGTCTTAACAACTTAAGCACTGCGGTACGACCTTGGATTTCTCCGTTTATGAATAATCCGGGCTAGCGCGGAAAAGACCCTCTGCGATTTGCGGGCCGCGCCGCGACCCCAGCGCGCTTTGGGGGTCGTGGAGACGCAGGAGTTTTTGCCGCGGGCGTAACCTTCAGACGCCTGCCGAGCCGTTGCACTTTGGCCACCAGTAAATTATTCCGATGCCGTCAGCGGCCCTCTGAAAAACCGCTGTCGACCGGCGCTTGGTAGTGGATGTCAAGCGCCGGTCCGCCGAGCGGTTTGCCGCCGTCGGCCAGCGAGTGGAGCGCCAAATCGAGCACGGTGCTGGTCAGGAGCGTGCGCTCGACGGGGTACGGCGCGCGACCGGTCTGGAAAAACTTCTCGATGTTCGCCACCAACGGGTCGAAGAAGCGCGCGCCGGGCGGGGCGGGCAGCTCGAAGCCGGTCGAGACAATGTCGTCGCGCCCACGGATGCGGCCGGCGAAGTTGAAGTCGGAAAGCTGTTCCGGCAGGTTCAAGACCGCGCCCCGTGTGCCGTCGCGATATTCGATCAGGATCGCGATCGGATCGAGCACGTTCGCGCGCGGGTCGCCGATGTTGTAACTCGGGCTGCGCTTGGCGGCGGCCTTTGCCAACGGCCACGACCAACGACCCGTTTGACCCGCCTCCGGTAACTCTTCGCCCGCGTTCCAGACGGCGTCGCCTCGCAGGCCAATCACCGATTTGACGCCCGTCTCGCCCCCTTTGCGCCGCTCCAGCATGCACTGCAACGCTTCCAGAGCGTGAAACAGGTAGATCTCGGCGGTCGAGCGGTCGTAGCCGTAGAACACCAACCCCTCGGTGAAGGGCGTGTCGAGCGGCGGCTCGAGCTCCGGCCGCCGCCAGGTGACCGGCAGCGACGAACCGGCCATCAGCCCGAAACCAAGCTCGCGGGCGGTCGCGGTCATCTTGGCCGCGAGGCGGTGATCGTAGGAGAGGTGCTTGTCGACGAAGACGGGCACACTCCGCCCGCTGGCCCGGAAGACGTCGACAATTTGCTCGAACAGCTCGAAGCGCGGGTAGAGGATCTGGCCGAATTCGTTGAGGGGATAATCGCCGTGCTCGCAAATCAAGAGTACGGCGTCGACGTCGAGCGTCGCTTTGCCGCCCAGCGCTTCGGCGACGGTATTCGACAACTCGACCCCGTGGCGGCGGCAGGTTTCGCGTCCCAGGTCGTCTTTGGGGTGCTGATCGTTGTACATTCGCACGAGCTGGTACGGAGGCTGGTGGTGCGACCCTTCGCGCTGGTACCCGTGGATGAATCGCCCCTCGATATGGTACGCGTGCGACTTGTAACGGTAGATGGAATTGACTGCGGCCACACGCGGGCGTTTCGCGGAGGGCCCGGAGTTCGGCTCAATGGGCCCCTCGGCGCGCGCCCGTGAGAACGGCGCCGCGACCGAAGCCAGGGCGGCGAAGGAAGAGGTCGAGAGGAAATCGCGTCGTGAAAGAGACATCAAAGTTGCCTCGTGGAATGACAATGCGTATAAGAACAACCGGCTCCTACGCAATACGACTCATTGTTACCCACATTCGCACGAGGGAGAAGCGAACAATCCTCGGGAATGGCGGGAATAGCACCAAAGGTGCGTCGCTGTAATAGCCAGGGGCATCGCCCGGGCATCGCCCCTGGTTGTTCTATACAAGTCGCGAGTGATGCACCGCTCCGTTCACGGGGCCTCCCGCGCAGCGGTCATAGCCCCGGCATGAATGCGCATTTATGCCGGGGAAAACGGGAGCACATTATTGTGTATTCAGCCCCGTTCACGGGGCTTACCATTTGCTTGGCTTAAGCCATCCTGGAAGCCCCGTGAACGGGGCAAACCGGCATCCGGTCGCTACAATGCGGCGGGAGGAAAACACCACGGCTTCACAGGGATGTTCCTTGGGAGATACGCAGCTCCCCAATGAACCTGCTTTCGTCCGTGTCGCCTCGCGGGCTGCCTTTGGCAGCCTGCGAGGCGAAACGGACGACGATCTACCTCTAAACGCCGCAACGCCTCCTATACCTCCTAACTGACCCAATCGCGTGAAAACAGAAAAACTTTGTCTGTATTTCATCGTCACCATCGTCACGCATCGTCACGCGCGCCCAGGATCCTGCGCTGGCGGGTCAATCGCGCCGGGCTGCGCGGCGGCGACGTCACCCCGCAACGGCATCGCCCGGGAGGTCGCCAGCGCCGGGTCTGAGGCCACGACGCCGATCAGGCGCCTCCCCGTGGTTGCCTCGCGCTCGAACGTCACCGAGACGCCGATGGCG
>DATLQY010000576.1:0-9471 GCA_035534975.1 Pirellulales bacterium | reverse complement strand
AAAGCGCGTGCCACGCGGCTGGCCAGGCTGGCTGGCGCGACGCTCGGTCATGTGTACTCGATCAACGAACAGCAGAATCAGGTGGTTTCGCCGAGGTACACGAGCGCCATGTACCTGAATTCGGACGGCGACGCGCGGCTGATGTCCGACACGCTTGGCGATATCCCGGTGCGCGTGACGTTGCACGTCAGTTTTGCGCTCAAAGCCCAGGACGACAAATCCTCCAATGATGAACAGGAGGAAAAGGACTCGAAATGAAGCACCGACGACGCACATCCACAGAATTGACAGCCCGTTTCGCGGCCGTTTGGGCATGCGTGTCGCTGCTTCCCGCGACCGGCCTCGCGCAATTCGCGGTCGACCCGACGGGCGGCACGCAGACGGGAGGCATCAGCGTCTACGGCACCGGCGAGACGTCGGCCAAGCCCGACCTGGTCGAAATCAGTTTGCGGGCCAACGCCTCGGCCGAGCTGACCGCCGACGCGCTGGTGAAGTACAAAGATACCAAGCGCCGCACGCTGGAAGCCTTCGAGAAGCTCAAGCTTGAAAAACTCGAAGTCGAGGAACAGGGGGTTTCGCTGGCCAACCAGGGTTCGGCCGAACAGATGCAGATGGCGATGCGCGGGATGATGGGCACGGGGAGCGGAAAGTCGCAGGTGAGCATCTCCAGCTCGTTGCATCTTCGATTGTCGGGCATCAAGGATCTTTCGGCCGAAGAGGTGCTGGAAACCGTCGGCACGCTGCTCGACGCCGCCAAGGACGCCGGGGCCGAAATCGGTCCGACCGCCGCCGAAATGAACATGGCATGGCGCTACGGCAACATGCCCGAGGGCACGCTGGTGCGGTTCATCATCAACGACCTGGACCAGCTCCGCGAGCAGGCTTATGAAAGCGCCGTGGCCGACGCCCGGACCCGCGCCGGGCGGTTGGCAAGGCTCAACGGCGTCAAGCTAGGGCACGTTTTGGGGGTGCAGGAAATGCATGTTTCGGCCGACGACGCGCAGCAGGCCGTCTACAACCCGTACGGCAGGCCGCAAACCCCTTCGGGGAAGCCGAAGAAACCGCACATCGTCTCCGAATCGTTCAACGAGATTCCCTTCCAGGTCAAGTTGCTGGTCCGGTTCGCGATCGTGCCGGAAGGCGACAAGACGGCGAAGAACGATTGATGTTCGGTCGTCCACAGCGTTGGATCGTCATAATTACCAACAAATTCTGAATTGAGAGGCGAGCAATCCTCGGGATTGCCGGAAAAAGCACCGAAGGTGCGGCGCTGCAATAGCCAGGGGCAACGCCCCTGGTACGCGGACCCGCGCCGATTGTCATAAAGCCCCAAAGGGGCGCGCTGACCGTAGCGGCGTCAAAGCGCTCGGCGCGCCCCGTTGGGGCTTACAAGAGGTTTTCCTTCCTGGGAATCCAGGGGCTTTGCCCCTGGCTATTGCAGCGCGCCCTTTCAGGGCGGACGGCAGTAACTGATGTAGGGCAGGCACGCCGGCTCCAAAGCAAAGAACAACCGAACGTTACGGGTCGAGGCCATGTCGAGAATCGTGCGGACACTTGCGGGATGTTGCCTGGCCGTGACCCTTGCGTCCTTTTCGGCGGCCGATGACGGCGGCATCACGGTGGTGGGCGTCGGCGAGGCGCGCGGCAAGCCCGACGCCTTGGAATTCCGCGCGCACCTCGCCGGGTCGGCCGAATTGGCGAACGACGCACTCACCAAATTCCAAGAGTACAAGCGCCGCGCCTTGTCCGCCGTCGAACAGTTGCAGCTCAAGGAAATCAAAGTCTCAGTGGGAGCGATGTCGCTCTTGCAAACGGGCAATCAGAACCAGATGTACGTCATGAATGGCTTTATGCCGGCCAACGAAGCGGTTCCCAAGGCGGAAGTGGCGCTGTCGAGCTTGTTGCGCGTGACGTTGCACGACATCGACAAGATGACGGAAGAAACGGTCTTCGAGCTGGCCACGCAGCTTGTCGACAAGCTCAAGGACGCCGGCGTAAGTATCCATGCCACACAGATGGGGGTCAATTACGCGGACCCGGAGGCCGACGAATCGTACGCATTCCCACTCTTGGCCCTGTTCGTGCTCGACGACGGCACCGCGTTGCGCGAGCTGGCGCGGCGGCGGGCTTTCCAGGCGGCCCGCGCCAGCGCCGCGAACCTGGCTGAGCTCGCCGAACTCAGACTTGGACCGGTCGAGGCAATGCATGAAACCGCGTCCGAGACGGAAACGGTCGCCGACGCCTGGCAGGATGTCGACCTCGACGATCCCGCGGGAATTCCCGCGACGTCGCAGCCTTCCGGGCCGCGGCTCACGTCGCGCACGTTTACCGAGATCCCCGTCCGCGTCAGCTTGCAGGTGCGGTTCCGAACGCGGCCCAAAGCGGACGACGCAAGACCCAGCGGCGCAAGACCCAGCGGCAAGGAGGAGTGAAAACATGATTGACCAATTCCGATTCGCGGCAACGATCGTATTAGCCCTGGCGGCCAGCACGGCCTTCAGCAGCCTTTCCCCTGCCGCCGAAGAGGTGCTTCCCAAGCACATCACTCCCGAAACGCTCAAGGCGGTCAAGGCAGGCCTCGACTACCTTGCCCGCACGCAGTCGAGCGACGGAGCTTGGCACGACGATCAGGGAGGCCGCGCCTATCCGATGGCCTGCACGTCACTGGCCGGGACCGCGCTCTTGGCCCACGGCAACACGCCGACCCGCGGCCACTACGCCCCGCAGATCCGAGCCACGATCGACTACATCGCCCAATGCTCGACCCCCTCGGGCCTGCTCACCGGGGCGGGCGAGGACTCGGGCCAGCCGATGCACGGCCACGGATTCGCACTGATGTTCCTGGCCTCGGCCTACGGCATGGAGACCAACGACACTCGCCGCGCCCGCGAGAAGGAAGTCATCGAACGGGCCGTGAGTCTCACGGCGCGCGGGCAAAGCCCCGCCGGCGGCTGGACCTACGTCCCCGGCAGCGGCGACGAAGGCTCGGTGACGGTCACCCAGGTGCAGGCGCTGCGCGCCGCCCACAACGCCGGATTCCTCGTGCCCAGGGGGACGATCGAGGAGGCGGTGCGATACATCGAGCGCTGCAGCACCCCTGAGGGAGGCATCTGTTACTCGCTCGGCTCCGGCGGCGGCGCACGGCTGGCCATTTCGGCCGCGGCGGTGGCCACGCTCTACAACGCCGGCGAGTTCGACGCGCCGGTGGCCGAACGCTGCCTGGAATACGTTTGGCAGCAGTTCCGGGGCCAGCAGGGGTGGAGCAAAGGGGGCGGCCACGATTTCTACACCCAACTTTACGCATCGCAGGCTTACTACATGGCCGGAGACAAGTATTGGGACGAGTATTTTCCCGCCACCCGCGACCAGTTGCTCTCGATGCAAGACAAGAGCGACGGTTCGTGGAACGGCGACTTCGTCGGCAAGACCTACGGCACGGCCATCGCCCTGATCATCCTGCAGCTCCCTTATAAGTACTTGCCCGTTTACCAGAGGTGATTGGGAGGCAGTCATTTGTCATTGGTCCTTCGTCACTGGTTCCCACGCTCCGCCGACCCGCTGCGCGGGTGCCCCGAACATGCCCCGGCCGCTCGGCGGCCACTGGACGCGGAGCGTCCGAAAGTGCGTTCCCACGCGGAGCGTGGGTACGAGGTAGTCAATGACCAATGACCAATGACCAATGACCAATGACCAATGACCAATGACAAGTGACCAATGACAAGTGACCAATGAATGACCAAGGACCAATGACCCATGACCAATGACGATCCCGACCTGGCGGCCCTGGCCAAGCTGAAACACGCTCATCAAAATCTCCGCGAACAGATCGCCCGGGTGGTGGTCGGTCAGGACGAGGTCATCGAGCAACTGATGATCTGTATTTTCGCGCGCGGGCATTGCATGCTCGAAGGCGTGCCCGGCCTCGCCAAGACGTTGATGGTCAGCACGCTGGCCGATTGTCTCACGCTGGACTTCAACCGCATTCAGTTCACGCCCGACCTGATGCCCAGCGACATCACGGGCACCGAGGTCTTGCAGGAAGACCGCTCGACGGGCGCGCGGCAACTGCGATATGTCCACGGCCCGGTTTTCGCCAACGTCGTTCTGGCCGATGAGATCAACCGCACGCCCCCCAAGACCCAGGCGGCGCTGTTGGAAGCGATGCAGGAGCGGCAGGTCTCCGCCGGCGGCCAGCGCTATCCGCTGCCCGACCCGTTCTTCGTCCTGGCGACGCAGAACCCGATCGAGCAGGAGGGCACGTATCCCTTGCCCGAGGCGCAGTTGGACCGGTTCCTGTTCAAGGTTTACGTCGGTTACCCGAGCAAGGACGAGGAGCGGCAGATCTACAAGCTGACCACCGGCATCCAGTCGCAAGTGGTGACCAAGGTCTTGAGCGGTGAAGAGATTCCCGAGCTGCAAGCCCTGGTCCGCAAGGTGCCCGTCTCCGACCATTGCCTCGACTTCGCCATGCACCTGGTGCGCGCGACTCGGAAGGCCGAGGACGACGCGCCGAAGTACGTGTCGAAGTGGATCGCCTGGGGCGCCGGGCCCCGCGCCGGTCAGGCCCTGATTCTGGCCGCCAAGGCGCGGGCGGCGCTGGGCGGCCGGACCAGCGTCACGATCGAGGACCTGCGGTTTTTGGCGGCGCCGGTGCTGCGGCACCGCCTGGTGACGACCTACGCGGCCCAGGCCGAGGGGCAGACGCCCGACACGATCATCCAGCGTTTACTCGAAGACGTTCCCGAACGCGCAGGAGCCGCCCACGCCGATGGCCAAGTCGCCCAAGTATTCCGATCCTGAAGTCCTGGCGAAGATCGCCGGAATCACCTTTCGGGCGAGGCACGTCGTCGAGGGGACGATTTCGGGCCAGCACCGCAGTCCGTTCCACGGCTTCAACGTCGAGTTCGCCGAGTACCGCGAGTACTCGCCGGGCGACGACCTGCGCCGGCTCGACTGGCGCGTGTTCGGCCGCACCGACCGCTATTACATCAAGCAGTACGAGGAAGAGAGCAACCTCCGCGCGACCATCGTGCTCGACGCCAGCGCCTCGATGCGTTACGGATCGGGAGCTTTGACCAAGTTCGACTACGCGGCCACCGTCGCCGCCTCGCTGGCCACTTTGCTGATCGAACAACAGGATCCGGTGGGGTTGGCCTTGTTCGACAGCCAGGAGCGCAAACTCGTTCCGTCGGCCGCCACCCAGGCCCAACTGGTGCGGATCATCGGCGAGCTGGAAAGCTCGCAACCCGACCGCGAAACCCAGCTTGGACCAGTCCTTCAGACGCTGGCCGAAAAGTTGAAGAAGCGTGGACTGATCGTGATCATCTCCGATCTCTTGACGGATCTCGATTCATTTTACGACGGCCTCTCTCGATTGCAGTACCGCGGACAGGAAATCATGGTGCTGCACGTGCTTGACGTCGACGAATTGGAACTGCCGTTCAAGGACCTGGTTCTGTTCCACGATATCGAGGGGAGCGAGGAATTGTTCGCCGAACCCTGGGCCTTTCGCAACGCCTATCGCCAGGCGATGGAGCAGTTCGTCGACGACGTGCGGGGCACTTGTGGCGGCCGGGGAATCGACTACCTGTTGCTTCGCACCGACCAGGACCTGGGCGACGCGCTGAGCCATTACCTGCACGCCCGAGAGCGGTTGCAGCCGATGTCCGGGAGGCCGAAGCATTCATGATTGACGTCTCCTTTCTCAATTCGGCGGCCCTGTGGGGACTGGGGCTGGCCAGCATTCCGATCATCATCCACCTGCTCTTTCGCCGGCGGTTCCGCCGCATCGACTGGGCGCCGATGCACTACCTCAAGCTCTCGATCCAGCGCAATCGGCGGCGCATTCGCTTGGAGCAACTGTTGCTGTTGCTGTTACGGACGCTCGCCATCCTGCTCCTGTTCTTTCTGGTCGCCCGGCCTGTGATGCACGCCGAGGGTTTGGGAAACTGGCTGGGGGGCGATAGCCGCACAAGCCAGATCCTGTTGATCGACGATTCGCTGGGCATGGACTACCACGAAGGCGGCCGTTCGGCCTGGGAACGGGCCAAGGAGGTGGCGGCCAAAGTCATCGAAACGGTCGACCCCAAGGACCGCTTCACGCTGGTCCTGGCCTCGCGTCCCGCAGCACCGTTGGTGCGTGAGGTCGAGCTGGAAAACCCGGACGAAATCACGCAGTTCATCGCCGCCGCCCACCCTTCCGACGCGCACGTCGCATGGGAGCCCGTCTTCGCCGCGGTCGACGAGTTGATCGAGACGGGCGCCTACCCGATGCGGGAATTGACCCTGGTCACCGACCTGCGCCGCGCCGGCTGGGACGACACGGTCCGCAAACTGGGAAATCGCTGGGTCGCCAAGCAGGTACGGATGCGAATTTTCGACGTCGGCAGCCAGAAAGCGAACAACGCGGCCCTGGTCGAGCTCAAGCAAATCGACCGATTGGCGATGATCTCCAATCCGGTCCGCTGGGAAGCGGTCGTCCGCAATGACTCCGACCACGAGCTGGCTGAAATCGACGCTCAATGGTCCGTCGAGGGCAAGCCCACGGTGGTCCGGCTGCCGGCCATCGGGCCGGGTGAAACGGTGCGCGTGCCGCTGTCGTCCACGTTCCAGGACGCGGGCCCGCACCACGTCGAGTTCGAGTTGCCGGCCGACGAGCTCCCGGCCGACAACCGCCGCTGGGGCGTGTGCCAGGTACGGGAGCAAGTCGACCTGCTCCTGGTTGACGGCGAGCCGTCGAGCGAGCCCTTGGCGGGCGAGGCCGATTTCCTGGGACTGGCTCTGTCGTTGGGCGTAGGGGATGCCGACGCTTTCCACGTGCAGGTGGTTACCGACTCGGAATGGGCGACGCTCCCCTCGGGCCAGCCCGACATGGTGGCCTTGTGCAACGTGGCCAGCCTCACCGTTGAACAAGCCGACAAGCTGCGACGGTGGGTCGCGGCGGGCACCGGGTTGATGATCTTCGTCGGCGAGCAGATCGACCCGACGAATTACAACCAGTTGCTCTATCGCGACGGCGAGGGCTTGTTGCCCGCCCCGTTGGAGACGGTGGTCGACGAGGAGTTTTCGGGCATCCTGGTCGAGGAGGGAGTGCCCGGACCGCTCGACGGTCTGTTGCAAGTCAGCCCCACGGTGCTCGAACCGATTAAGGTCCGCAAGTTCTACCAGGCGCGCCCCGCCGGCGACGCACCGCCCGGCGTGCGCGTGCTGGCGCGTTGGAACAGCACCGACTCGTCCCCCGCGGTGCTGGAAAAGACGTTTGGACAGGGTACGGTTTTGCTTTGGACCATCACGGCCGACAAGCTCTGGAGCGACTGGCCCACCGAGCCGAGCTACGTGCTTGGAGTACGTGAGGCGGCGAAGGCGATTGCGCGCGCCGACGAGGGGGCGCGCGCATTGACCGCCGGTGAGGAGTTGCGGTTGGCGCTGCCGGCCAAAGAGCGCGTCGGCGAGGCGCCGCCGACCGTCGAAACGCCCGATGCCGAGAAGCCGCAACCCCTTCGCGTCGAGGAAGACGGGGGGCCCGCATTCACCGGGGGGCTTACGCCCCCCGCTCGCCCGGTGAACGCGGCCCCGCAGGTGCTGGTTTTTGACGACACGCGTCGGGCCGGGCTTTACAAGCTCGCATGGCAGGCGGCGCCTGCGCAAGCGAGGACCGCGATCTTCGCCGTGAATCCCAATGGGATCGAAAGCAACTTGCAGCGCATCTCGACCGACGAGCTGCGATCGTTATGGGGCGGGTTCGAGCCGGAGGTGATCTCGGCCGTGTCCGACGGCGATGCGCCGATCGCGGTCCGCGGGCTGGAAATCTGGCGGCGACTGGCCATGACGCTCTTGGGCCTCTTGGTCATCGAGTCGTGCTTTGCGACTTGGACGGGGAGGCAGAGATGAAGGATGAAGATGTAAGAATCACTCGTTCCCATGCTCCGCGTGGGAACGGCTCCCCGGCCGCTCCGCGGCCTCCCAGTGATTGCAGCGAGAACGATCGGCTTTCGAGTTCGATCATGGACGCGAAGCGTCGAAAACGCGCGTTACGCCTAACGGCTAGCGCCCAACGCCTGACGCCTTACCACTAACGCATATTCTGACTTATGATCTCGTTTCTGAATTGGCTGCTCGGTATCAAGGCCGCGCCCGACTGGGTGAGCGGCGCCGATACCCAATGGCGCCTGGACGTGCAGGCCAGGCCCGAAGGAATATGGGCCGTGGCGGCGGTGGCCGCCGCGGTCGTGGCGATCGCCGGCGTCTGGTACCTCTACCGTCTCGAGGGCCGCTCGCTCTCGTGGTTTGCGCGAGCGGCGCTTAGCGGGCTGCGGCTGGCGATCGTGGTCTGCATGGCTTTCATGTTGCTTGAACTGGTCGTCGAATTCACCAAGTCGGAATTGGTGCCGTCGCACCTGTTGGTGCTGATGGACACTTCCGAGAGCATGTCGCTTGCCGATCCCTATTCCGACGCCTCGACCGCCCGCGAGGCGGCGCAGCGGTTGGACCTCATGGCGGCCGACGGCGAGCCCGACGTGTCGGCCTTGCGCAAGCTCAGCCGGCTGCAGTTGTCGCAACGCGTCGTCGGCGAGCTGCTGAGCGCGCTCGGCGACGGCCGTGTCGTTTCGCTCTACGGTTTCGACGGCAAGCTCACGCCGCTGGCGCCCGAGGCGGGCCTTGACGGACTGGCCGCGCGCGGTTCATCGACCGGCATCGGCGACGCGCTGGCGGGTGTTTTGGCGGCGCATCGCGGCCAGGATCTGGCCGGAATCCTGCTCGTGACCGACGGTCGCTCGAACTCGGGCCTCGATCCGCGCGACGCGGCCGCCGTGGCCGGCGAACAGAAGGTTCCCATCGTCGCGCTGGCCGCCGCCACGCCCGAACCGCCGCGCAACGTCAAGCTGGCCGGCATCAACGCCGACAAGGAGGTCTTCATTCGCGACCCGGCGGAGATCGGCGTCCTGGTCGAGGCCCAGGGACTGAAGGACGCCACCGCCAGCGTCACGCTCGAACAACAGATCGACGACGGCTCCTGGAGGGAGATCGGCCGCGAACAAGTGCTGCTGGGCGAGGACGCCGTGCTCAAGAACGTCGCGTTCAAGATCACGCCCGAGGCGGTCGGCAAGTTCGTCTACCGGGCCAAGGTCGGCGACGTCGGGCCGGAGCTCTACGAGGACGACAACACCGACACGGTTTCGATCCGCGTCGTGCGGCAAGGTATCCGAGTGCTGCTGATCGCCGGGTATCCCTCGCCCGAGGTGCAGTTCATGCGCAACGCCCTGCTGCGCGACACGGCCCTGGAATTCGCCTCCTGGCTGCAAAACGCGGAACAAGGCTATGAACACATCGGTCACCGCCCCATCCGCCGGCTGCCCGCGAACCAGAAGGAATTGGACCACTTCGACGTCGTGATTCTCTTCGACCCCGACATGCGAAACCTCGGGCCGGCCTGGCCCGAGCTGCTCACCCAATTCGTCGGCAAGGCCGGCG
>DATLQY010000575.1:0-2628 GCA_035534975.1 Pirellulales bacterium | reverse complement strand
GAAGCTGCCGACTAACATCTCCACGCGGTTGTGGCCGAAATCGGTCGCATACAGGACATTCTGCCCGTGGCTGTTCTGCGCGAACTCCAGACCGGTGTAGAGGTCGCCGGCGGCGCCGTTGTCGACCATGACGATCGCATGCGTCGGATCAACGGCGGGGTTCCAGCCGCTGATGGTGCCGTCGAGCGTATCGAAGATCAGGAGGGCCGGCGCCGACTTGCCGTTCTCCGAGATCACGAAGTCCGAGGTCGGGTTGTAGACGACGCCGGTCGGTTCGCCGACCGGTCCGAACGGCTGGGCCGCCGACGCCGGCACGGTGATCGTCTGCGGGAGCACGTGCCCGGAGCGGTCGTAGAACGTGGCCAGCCCGGTGTTGAACGGGTTGGCCACGCAGAAGGTCCCGTCGGGCATGCCAACCATGCCCCAGCCGTTCAGGTTGGGGTCGTTGAAGTGCGCGGTGCCAGGCTGGTAGCCGACCAGGTCAGTCTGCTGGTAGCCGCTGAGCAGGCAGCGGTTTTCCAACGCTTCAAGCTTCAGGGTTGTCGCCGGGCGTGGTCGTGGCGACCGGCGCGTTTTCGATCGACGCGATGCGGCCGCGGAGGCGGAATTTGCCGATTCAAGGATTGAGCGAAACCACATGGAGAATCTCCTTTTCGTTTGCGGTCTGCGCTATAATGGCGACGGCGACCTGAAGGGCGCGCAGACCGTGCGCCGCTTCGGTGCCAGGCCCGTGGGGAGCTTGCTTGGCCGTAAGGACCCCACCGGCCGTCTTTTGTGAGGCGTCAGGAATCAGGGAGCCAGCCAGGTTTCTTCTGTGACTTCGGATTCTTGACTCTTGATTTCTTTTTTTATCAGATCCTGCGCCTCGCGACGCAGCACTTCGAACGTCAGGGCACGGTTCCAGGGCAGTGGACTCGCGGCCTTGATGTCGTGGGGTTGGCCGGACGCCTCGGCGTCTGGCTTCACCGGTTCGTTATCCGCCAGGTCGATGGCCTGCACGGCCTTGTCGAGCCATCGCCGTGCTTCGTCGGCGTGCCCCAGGTGGTGCTGGGTCATGGCCAGGAACAACCATGTGTAGACAGGCGAAGTAAAGGGATTCGGCGTCGCCGCGTCTGCTTCGCTCAGTCGTTTGGCCGCCTCGTCGAACCGGCCGGCGCGATACAAAGCGGCCCCGAGCGTGTTGAGGCAGGATTGGTTGTTGGGATCGTTGGCCACAGCCTTCTCAGCCACTTGTACCGCCAGCGCTGGATCGGGGACCGCTCCGGGGACCAACACACACGTCCAGGCCGACCAGTTCGCGGTAGCGCCGTCGTCGCTCTTGCCGAAGCGCTTGAGCATGGTCGCGCAATCCTCGCGGTAGCCCTCGCTGTCGCCGGTCCTCCAGCACAACAGCGCCCGGCGGTTCCACAGCCAGGCGAGATTGTCATGTGTCACGGGGCTGTCGGGCTCGATGTCGATGGCCTTGGTATAGACGGCGATCGCTTCACGGAATTTTGCTCGGGCCTCTTCCGAGGCTCCTTCGCCGGCCAGGGCGGTGGCCGCACCGACGTAAAGGCCCGCCAGTCCGTCGTGGCGTAGGGCGAGCGCCAAGCGGGCCGCCTGCGGCTGCTGCGGATGTTCTTTGTAGAAGCTGTCTGCGTCACTCAGGCGTTGCGCGAAGGTCTCCGCGGCGCTGACGTGCGGAAGCGCCCCGACGCGAATCAAGAGATTATCGGGGGCAAGGGCGAACGCACGGTCGAAAGCGGCGCGCGCCTCTTCCGCACGGCCGATCGCCTCGAGCCCGCGGCCGCGCAGGACCAACCAACGTGGATCGTCGGGGGGCGGCGAACCGTACACGAGCGAGTGGGCTTCTTTGCACAGTAATTCCGCATGAACGACGTCCCACCAAGGAGCGTACCAGTCCCCTAAACCGCCCGACAACATGGCATCCACGCGCTCGTCGCGTGCGGCTGCGGCTTTGCCTAGGGCGGCCTCGGCCTGCTGCGAGTTGCCGAGCTGGTGCCACGCCATGCCCAGTGCCGAATAGACCGATGCCGGGTTCCAAGCGGCGTCGATCGCCAACGACTCTTCCAGCGCCGCGACCGCGCGCTGGAACTCGCCGGCTCTATAAAGCGCGATTCCCACGTACGCCTGCCGCCAGACAAGCTTATTATTGGCCAGGCCGCGACGGGCCAAGTCCACCGCGGTCGCCGGCTCGACCTCCGACTCCGCGGAGATACTAAGCGCCACGGCGGCGTTGCTCCAGTCGTTAGGATTCGTCGAGGCCGCGAACCGTGTCAGAATCTGGCGGCAGGCCTCGCGGTAGCCCGCGCCGTCGCCCACGTACAGACGCAACAGCGCATGGAAATACGCCGCGAGGGCATCGCTTGGTTCTTGGCGCTCGTACGCATGGGCCAGATCGGCGGCCGCCTCAGGCAACAAGACCCAGCGCGCGTACAACTCGCCTCGGCTCCGCATGGCGGCGGCCTGATAGGGCCGTTTCTCAACGGCTTTCGTCAATACTTGGCCCGCTTCTTCAAGGCGGCCGTACTTGATGTAAAGGTTGGCCAGGGCGTTTAGCCTATTGCAATGATGATCTCTGTAAGCCGTATTCTGCGGAAAGTCGGTGGCCAACTTTTCCCAAACTTC
>DATLQY010000574.1:0-4429 GCA_035534975.1 Pirellulales bacterium | reverse complement strand
ACCGATGAAGTTCCCCTCAGAGGGGTAGAACACGCCGAGTGGCTGCGGGTACTCCTGGCTGCCCGGTTCGTCGGAGTAGTAGCCGATCGTCTCCAGCGACAGCACGCACACCAGGTCCTCGCGGCGCCGTCGGCACCCTTGGGCGTAGACCCATGAGCCCATCGTCGGACGTTGGAAATAGGGCGGCTCTTCGTTGGTAAAGGCGACGAACCGCAGCGTGCGCTCGGGCTTGTTGCCGGAGAACCGCCTCGCCAGCGCCAGCAGGGCCGCCGTTCCGCTGCCGTTGTCGTTCGCGCCGGGAGTCCCCAGGTACGAGTCGTAATGCGCCCCGACGACCACGATCTCCCGCGGTGACTTCGTTCCAGGCAACTCGACCACCAGGTTCCAGCAGTTGCGTTCGCGAACCTCATACGCCTGCCTCTCGACCTCGTACCCGGCCGCGGCCAGCTCGCTCTCGACGTAGTCGGCCGCGCGCACCAACGACGGGTAGCGGTCGAGGTTGCGTTCGCCAATTTCGCCAGCCAATTGCTCGACGTCACGCCTCAATTCGTCGCGGAGCGAGCGTTGAGGGCCCGCCAGTTCTGCAAGCTCGCCCGTGTAACTTGCGCCGGGCATGACGATCATCATTCTCCAACATGTCACGCCCGAAATCGCCAGCAGGATGAAGAGTCCGAACAACCAGCTCCAGTGGCGTCGGCGTTTCTTTGGCGGAGGTGTCAAGTTGCTCATCCGGGTGGGTGTTTCTCATTGGGTGGCGAACCGGGGGTAAGAATAGCCTGCTGGCGGGCCTGGAAGCAAGCTGGATGGCCAGACGGCCACATGAATAGGAGCGATTGATTCTCGCCCGTCGTCGTTGCACAATGAAAGCATGAGCATCGACACCCTTGTCCCAGCGGAACTAATGGCGGAACTGCAGGAAGCCGCAGATCGCGCGGCCAAAGGAATTCGCGACCCGGAGGCGATGAGCCGCACGTGTGAACGCATGGACCGCATACGCGAGGAAATCTTCCGCAAGTACGGGCTACTCGACATCGGCGTGCCGGCGATTCGGGCACTTCGGGATACATGAACGAGCCGCGTCAGCAATCCCTGCTGACGCGGCTGGCTTCCGCCCGCGGCCTTCCATGATTGCGGTGGTCCAGTCAACGGCGTTTCGTCGCGGCGGCTTCCGGACACGGCACAACCATATCGTTCAACGACTGAATGTAAAATCACCATCTCGGTGGGGTCATGTTCAGCCAGGCGGGTGAATGCAGTGAATGCACTGCTAGCCAGTACGGCCCGGCGGCAATCGGGCCGGCCGACGAAAGATTTCATCGCCTGCGGTAACTAATTCCTGTTCCCGCTTAGCCGGCCCTCTCCACCATGCCGATTTACCGCTGCAAACGCTGTGGTTTTCTCGCCGGAGACCTTCTCCCGCGCCGGTGTCCCGTCTGCCGCGGCAAACGATTCGACGACTTCCGCGCGTTGAACAGAGCCGGTCGGTTGGCCTGGCCGCCGACGAAGCCCCGGCTCCGCGCGGCCATCATGGTCACGGCGATCATCGCTTTGCTGATCGCCGTCATCAACTTGCTTACGTAGCTTCCGTGACCACGCCGGGGGCCGGCACGAACGAATACACCCGCTGACCTGCGTGGTCAACGGGTGTGGCGTTGCACTCCGCCATCGGCGGATTTCGACGATGGCCCGAGTGGGCGATACAAGACTCGAACTTGTGACCCCTACCTTGTCGAGGTAGTGCTCTAACCAACTGAGCTAATCGCCCGCCGAGATCGGGACCAACGGTCGCAGTCCCTCCTCGAATAGACAAATCTGACGCGAAAACGGTTCGGCGTCAAGTCGCCCGGCAACGCGTTTTTTCCTCGACGGTGCAATATATCGCCACTGGAGCCCGTTTGTTAGTGTGTGGGAATGATCGAAACCGGCCGCCTGGCACGCCAACGCGAGTTGTTGACGGAGTGGGTTCGTGTCCATGGACAAGCGGTGCAAGGGTTCTTGCGGGCCCTGGTGCGCGACCGCGACGTGGCCGAGGACCTTCTTCAGGAGGTGTTTTGCCGCGCGTGGCAAGCCCGCGATCGCTATGCCGATGCCGGCAAGGAACGGAGTTACCTGCTGCGAATCGCCGACCGGCTGGCGTGCGATCGGGCACGGCGGCCGCGGCGCGAGCGGGTGCTCGGCGCGGCCGAATGGCAACGGATCGAGCCGCCTGGCGAAGAGGGACCACCCTGGGAAGGACTTGCCCGCGATGAAACCTGCCGGCAGTTGGCCTCGGCGCTCGACGCCCTGAACGAACCGCAGCGGCGGACGTTGCTGTTGCGGTTCTATGGGGACCTGGAATTCAGCGAGATCGCCAAAGCGCTCGGTTGCCCCTTGAACACCGTTCTAAGCCACAACCGACGCGGGCTATTGGCCCTGCGGCAGTTGTTGCAGGAGAAGTCGTGATGTGCGAAACCAACCCGAAACAGCCCGCCCCCGAGGGTAACGCCGATCCAATGGCAGCGGACCAAGAAAACTCGGAACGGAGAAGTCTGGAAAACTCGGAACAGGGAAGCCTGGATGAAGCGTGGGCGGGGCTGGCACAACTGTTGAACGCCAATGCCATGCCCTTGAACCGGGCCGCGCTCATCGATGCGGTCTGCCGGCGGTTGGCACGGCGCACGCACCACCGGCGGCAGGTGGTGCTGGCCTTGGCGGCATCGTTGCTGGCGGCCGTTGGCGGAACATGGATGGCAATGCCGCGCGACGATGCTCAAGTCGTCGTGCTGCCATCGGAGGCGCCCTCAGGGAAAGTGACCATTGGGCCGAACGTCAAGGCGGCAACGTTGAACCCGGCAGCGCTGAGCCCAACAGCGGAAACATCGGCACCGCAATCGGTCTGGAACGACGATTGGGATGACGAACTGGCTCTGGCCAAAGAAGAAGTGCTCGTGACGGAAGAGGGTTGGCGGCAGCCGGCTGATTGGCTGGCCGCGGTGCGCGAGCAAATGGACGAATTGGAAGCGGAGTTTCGCGAGGGGGCGTTGTAATCGATCCTCGATCCCGGAGTACGACCCATGAGAGTTTCTGTCATCAGCAGTTTCTGCTGGTTGTGGTTGGTGGTCCTGGGCTTGCCGGCCTTTTCGGACGACGGACAACCAGGTCCGCCCGATCCGCGGGCCGAAGAAAAGGATGACCAGCGCGACGAAGGCGCAAGCGACCGGTCCAGGGCCCGCCACGACGAAGGAGCCAAAGACGAAGATCCGGACACGGAGCGACCGCGTGACGACCGCCCTGACCGGCCCGGCGCAAGGCGCCGCCCCGATGGCCCACCGCCCCCACGACCGCCGCGCGGTGAAGGCCGCGACCGCGATGACGACGGCGATGGGCCTCCCGACGGCCCGCCCGGTGCGCGCGGCCGAGACGGTGGCCCACCGCGCGGTGGCCCCGACGATCGGCCACCGGGCCGTGCTGGCGGCCCGCAGCCGCAGCCGGGGAGAGGAAACAGTTCTGGCGAAATGACTGGTCGAGGCAACATGCAGGGGGGAGGCATGACTGGGAGTGGCTCCATGTTTGGGGGGGGCATGACTGGGGGAGGCATGCCAGGTGGCGGTGGGCCGGGCATGCGCCGCGGAGGTAATATGGGCCGCATGGAACAGCTTCGCCAGTCCGATCCCGAAATGGCCAAGCTGGAAGAGGCCGACCTGGATTTGGAACGGCAGACACACGAAATGGCCGAACAGTTCCGTCGCGCGCAGGGCACCGACGACCGCGACTTGCTCAAGCAGGAGTTGACGGCGATCGTCGACAAGCACTTCCAGGTCCGGCAAGAGCGCCGCGAGCTGGAGATCAAGCGTCTGGAAACGCAACTCGAGCGGCTACGCACTTCGCTCAAGAAGCGCATGGTTGAACGCCAGGCGATCGTCAGGCAACGGATTTCGAACCTGCTGGGGGACGACGAGCTAGGGTTTTAGGTGACGTTGAACCGTCGTGCGAGGCCAGATTTCTGTAGGGAACGCCCTCCGTGGCCACGGAGGGCGTTCCCTACAGCCTGATCAGTTTTAGAACAACAGCTTGCGTCCCAGCTTGCGCCGCACGACGGTCCACTGGCCGACGTGCATCAGCGGATGAACGCCCAACATATTGAACAGCGCGCCGATGGTCTTTACGTAATGCACCGGCGAGGGTTTGTCGAGTTCGGCGTCGGTGAGCGAATCGAGGGCCGCCAGCGTGCCGGCGCGCTGCTCACTCCAGAGCTCCAGGTACTCGGCCTTGGTGCAAAACGCCTTGGGGTCGTCGAGTTTCGCCGCTTCCGGCGTGTGCTTCTCCTTGAAGCCCGCCGGCAGGTCGGGCATCGACCCGGGGCGGGCCGCGTTGACCATCTCGTGTTCGGCCTCCACCAGGTGCCCGAGTTGCCAGGCAATGTGGTTGGCCTGAGGCACCGGCCGCACCA
>DATLQY010000573.1:0-6626 GCA_035534975.1 Pirellulales bacterium | reverse complement strand
CGATGCGACGGGCCGATGGGCCGTCGGACGAAAGCGAAGAAGAAGCCATCCAGGCGTTCGTGTTACCCAGGGGGACGATGCGACGGCTCAAGCTTGCCCCGTGACTGCGTGTACGATCCCTGGGTAAGTGAGGGCTTGGGGTGCCCCGGCGACCCCTGCTGTCTCCCTTGGGCCTATGATTTCGCCAGTTTGTTGCATGACCGCGTCTGGTTTCACGGCGAGTACCTGATGTGGTGGACCAGGTCGGCTAACCTCCCGGCTTTGGCAACCACCAGCCCCCCGAATACGCAGCAGGCGCAAGCCGGCGTCCTCGGCCAGGCGGGCACGACCATCTTGTTTGGGGGCGATGCCGTCAATCCGGGTATCCAATCGGGCGCCCGCTTTACCCTCGGTACCTGGTTGTTTCCCGACCAGGAAACGGGCATTGAGGTGACCTATCTTTTCCTCGGCAACGCGGCAGTGAAATTCAATGCAACCGACCAAAACGCCCCCATTCTCGCGCAGCCCTTCTTCAACACGCAAACCGGGAAGCAGGACTCGTCACTGGTCGCTTTCCCGGGGAGTCAGACAGGATCGCTCAACATCGGGCTCGACACCGCGTTGAATTCGACGGACTTGCTGCTGCGTCGAGCCCTGGTGCGGGAGCGCGGTTACCGGATGGACTACCTCCTCGGTTACCGATACGCCCGGTTGGCCGAAGGCCTTACGGTCGACGCATCGTCGACGTTCACGAACCCCGCGGGGGTCATCCCCGTCGGAACCGTGTTGAGCGCCACGGATTCCTTTGCCGCTGCCAATCAGTTTAACGGAGGAGAATTGGGCATCGCAACGCGAACTCAACGTGGCCGCTTGTCGCTGGATCTCCTGGCCAAGGTCGCCTTGGGCGATACGCGATCCCGGGTGACGATCAACGGCGAAACCGTGACGACGGCTCCTCAAGCATCCCCGGTGGTCAGCCCCGGAGGCTTCCTGGCCCTGCCGACGAACATCGGCCACTACCAGCAGGACCGTTTTTCGGTGATTCCCGAGTTGCGCGCCACCATCGAGTACCAACTCACCGATCGTCTGAAGGCCACTTTCGGGTACACGTTTATGTACTGGAGTCAGGTGGCTCGGCCTGGCGACCAAGTCAATCTGAACCTGAACCCGTCCCAATTCCCGCCGGGGCAACTCACCGGCAGCCCGTCGCCGCAATTCAAGTTCGTCGCCACGGACTTTTGGGCCCAGGGGCTCAGTTTCGGCCTGGATTGGCGGTTCTGAGCCGGCTTATTCGATGTCGATGTAGACGTCGAGCTGCTGGCCGACGTAAAGCCGCTCGCCTTTCGACTCGATCTTGTAGATCACTTGCAGCACGCGCGTGTCGACCCGCTCGGTGTTGTCGCCGGTCAGCGATTGCTTGGGCACCACGTAAGGCTCGACGCGCACGAACTTCAACGCGAACTCGTGGTCGGGTCGGCCGCGCACCGTGGCCACCGCCGGAGAGTCGGGCAGAAAGCGGTGGATGTCGTGCTCGTCGATGTCGACGCGGACGTGCAGTAAGTCGATGTTCCCTAACACGATCGACGGCTGATTCGACGGCGCCGCCACGAACTCGCCCGGCCGCACGTTCACTTGCAGCACCTGGCCGTCGACCAATGCCCGGATCGTGCGCTGAGCGATTTCGGCTTTGGTCTGCTCGATTTGCGCCAGCGACTCGTCGAGCGCGGCATGTTGCACGAGCAGGTCGTACTGCCAGGTGCCCGCCTCGAGCAGCTTGAGCTGGGCCTCCATGCAGGCGAGTTGGGCCTCGGCCTTTTGGTACTCCTGCTCGCGCGCGACCACGTCTTCGCCGGTGAGCACCTTGCTGGCCGAAAGCCGTTTGGCACGGTCGAGCGAGTCGCGGCGGGCAACCACGTTCGCCTCCATTTCCGCCACTTGTGCTTCGGCCACCGGCACCTCTTCGGGCCGCGGCCGCCGCAGCATCTGCGTCAACTGCGACTCGGCCGCCGCGGCGGTCGCCTCCCTGGCCTTCAAGTCCGCCTGCTGAATGCGGTCGTCGAGCTGGAAAAGCGGATCGCCCACCTTGACGCGTTGGCCGACTTCGACCAACACTTCCGTCACCACTCCGGGCACCTGCGAGCCGACGGCGATGTTCTCGGTTTGCGGTTCGACGATGCCCGCCCCGGCAACCGCGCGAGCGAACGGCGCATGCGAAGGTTCGATCGGCGGTTTGCCCGGCGGCGGATCTTTCGACGCTCCGGCGACGTAGATGGCCGCGAAGACGATGAGCTCGATGGCCACGGCGGGCAAGAGGTATTTGGTGATCATCCGACTGTCTCCAATGCTTCCAGTGTCCCCGCCGGCGCGCTAGTCTCAATCCCCGTGATCCGGCCGTCTTCCATCCGGGCGAAGCGGTCGCCGAATTCAAACACGCGGCTGTCGTGGGTGACGACCACCACGGCCCGCCCGCTTTCCAACGCCACCGTACGCAGCAGCTCCATGATCGTATGGCCGGTACGAGCGTCGAGGGCCGAAGTCGGTTCGTCGCAGACGAGCAGTTTCGGCTCGTGAACCAGCGCGCGCGCAATCGCCACCCGTTGCTGCTGTCCGGCGGAGACCTTACTCGGCAGGTGATGGCAGCGGTCGCCCATGCCCATTTTTTCCAACAAGGCGTGCGCGCGGGCCAACGCCTTGCGTCGCGGCCAGCCGGCCAGGATCAGCGGCACGGTGACGTTCTCGGCGGCCGTCAACGCGGGCAGCAGGTTGAACTGCTGGAAGACAAAGCCGACGTTCCGCCCGCGGAACTTGACGAGGCGATGACCGCGAAGCGTGGCCAGGTCGGCGCCGAGCACATGGATTCTGCCGGCGGTGGGCCGCATCATGCCGGCGATCACCGAGAGCAGCGTCGTTTTGCCGCAGCCGCTGGGGCCAACGAGCAGCGTGATCTCGCCCGGATAGACGTCGAGATCGACGCCGCGGAGCGCCTTCACCAGGGCGCCCTCGGAGCCGAACTCTTTGGTCACGTTGCGGCAACTTATCGCCGCCTTGGCCCGTTCAACGTCCATCGTTCGCCTTTGATCCTCTAACTCTGAAAGACCACGGCCGGTTCCAAGCGTAACACGCGGTGCATCGATAACAGGCTGGCCGACGCGGCGATGAGCACCACGGCGACGCCTGTACCCGCCATCACTTGCCAGGGCATGAAGAACGCCAGCCGCGCCGACTCGCGAAAGACGTGTCCAAAGCCGGCCGCCGCGCCGATGCCCAGCCCGTAGCCGATCACAACGACGACCGCCGCCTGGAACAAGATCATCGCCACCAGCCGCAGGTTGCCGGCCCCCATCGCCTTCAAAGCCCCGAACTGCTTCAGGTTCTCGATCGTGAACAGGTAGAACGTCTGCCCGGCGATCGCCGCTCCCACGATGAATCCCAGCAAGACCGTGATGCCGAAGTTCATGGGGATGCCGGTCTTGCGCATGTAGTACATCATGGTCGTCCAGGCGAATTCTTCGCGGGTCTGGGCCTGTAAGCCCGTCTGCAGGTGAATGCGGCGGCAGACCTCGACCGGATCGGTGCCCGGCTTGCCCTGGGCCAACACGAATGACAGCACCTTCCGTTCACGGGGAGAGAAGAGCACCGCCTCGCTGTATCGAGTGTAGACGATCGGATACGTCTGGAAGCTCCGCCGCGCTTTGCAGATGCCGACCAGCACCGCCCGGCGGTCGTTCATCTCGAACGTCGTGCCCATGCGATACGGCTCGTTCGGCCAGAGCTGCTGATAGCCGTTCTCGTCCATGATGATAGCGCCGGGCCGGCGGAGATCGGCCAGGCTTCCGGCGACGATTTGCGGCGGCGCGCCGACGAGCGTGCCGTCGTCGAGTCCCAACAGAATGACCTGCTGGAAGTTGCCTGTCTCCAGCCGGGCACGCGTCAGCCGTTTATATAGCCGCACGGCCCACTGCACACCCGGCACGCCGCGGACGCGATACAGATCGTTCTCCGAGAGCGGCTTGATGTCGTCGATGGACTGAACGCTGGGGTCCATCACCCAGATATCGGCTCCTTGCAGGTCTTTGATCTGACTGGTGGTGAGCAGCATCAAGCCGCAAAAGATCGAGCTTTGCTGCGCGATCAAGAGCGATGCGAAGGCGATGCCGAGAACGATGGCCACGTATTTGCCTTTGCTGCCGGTCAGCATTCTCCACGCGATCCAGGTCATCGGCCGGCCTCCTGGCGGTGGTTCACGGCTGGAGCCAACTCTGCTGGCCAAACACGGAGTCGACGGCCGCAGTGGCGGGCATTGCGGTTGGCATTGCGCTTCGATCGAGTGTCGCGGTTGTCGTTACCGCGCCGCCTTCGCCCGTCGCGTCGGTCAGGGTCGCACTAAAGGTCAAGGTTCCATCGGGCAGCGCCGACACGTCGATTCCCGTTACAGCCTGGTTGGCGGCGGAAATGACGCCGCTTCCCGTCACCGCGGCCCCTCCGCCGTCGCTTGTTATGCTGTAGCGATAGGTCGCCCCGATCTCGGCGCCCGAAAACGTAAATCCCGTTGACGAAGCACCGGCAGCTTGGATCAGCGGTTGGTTCGCTGTGATCGCATAGCCGGTCGGCACGCCGATGGCCGCAAGCGCGTCGAACGCGGATGCAGCCAACGGCGTCGAAGCAGGACTGATCTCGGCGGATTGCGCCGGTTGGGCCACCGGCAAGGGAATCATTTGGACGATCCATTGGGTGAGGGGCGCAGCGGAGGCGAGCGTCATTCGCCGCGAGATCAGCTCCGGCCGGAGTCCCATCTCGCCAAAGTCATACTCGGTCCCATTTCCTCCCGCCCCGAGCTGAACGACGATCTGATCCTCGCTGGCGGTTCCCGTCGCTGCTCCTCCGATGGCGCCGGCGGTCACTTTTCCGTCGAGGAAATCGGGGAAATCCGTCACTTGGATCCGATACGTCCCCGAAACCAGTTTATCAAAATGGTACGATCCATCCTGGCCGGTTTGAATCGGCGATTTTCCCGCCACCTCCGTCCAATTCCCTTGGCTATCCTGGCTGAAGATCCTCACGACCACGCCGGGGATTGCAAGATGACGGATGCCTTGAGGAGTGATCCGCAGGCCGTCGTTGTTGGCATCGATGTACACGTATCCCGAGAGACTGCCGGCGGCGGGCGCGATCGCTGTTGGGTCATTGGCGGTGTCGTTCGCGGTGTTCAGCTCGCCGCCACCGGACACCACGGCCGTGTTGGTGACGCTGGCCGCGGCATTGCCGGCAACGCTCACGGTAATCGTCAGGGCAGGGTAAGCGGCGCCGTTGGCCAACGCGTCGCTGCGCGTGGCGGTAACCGTGGAGCCGGAAATGCTGGTGCTCCAGCCCGTGCCGCTGGCCGCCGTCGGCGTCAGTCCTGTCGGCAACGAATCGGTCACCGTCACTTGGCCATTGGTCGGACTAAGGCCAACGTTGCTGACTGTGATCGTGTAGGTGTCGGCACTGTCGCCTTGCTGGAAGTTGCCCGTGTGGCTGTTGCTGATGGTCAGGTCGGCCGGCGGAGGAAGAATGGTCGTCGAGTCAGCGGCGGTGTCGTTGGCGGTGTTCAACTCACCGCCGCCCGCGACCTGAACCGTGTTCGTGACGCTGGCCGGGGCGTTGCCGGCGACGCTCACGGTAATCGTCAGGGTAGGGTAAGCGGCGCCGTTGGCCAACGCGTCGCCGCGCGTGGCGGTGACGGTCTGCCCCGCGATGCTCGTGGTCCAGCCCGCACCGCTGGCCACCGTCGGCGTCAAGCCTGTCGGCAGCGCGTCGGTCACCGTCACCTGGCCGGTCGTCGGTCCGGGGCCAACGTTGTTGACCGTGATCGTGTAATTGTCGGCGACGTCCCCCTGTCGGAAGTCACCCGTATGGCTCGCGGTGACGGTCAGGTCGGCGACCTGGGTGATGGTCGTGGGATCGTTGGCCGTGTCGTTGGCGGTGTTCAACTCGCCGCCGCCGGCGACTTGCGCGGTGTTGATGACGCTGGCCGGGGCGTTGTCGGCAACGCTGACGCTGAGGGTCAACGCGGGATAACTGGCACTGTTGGCGAGCACATCGCCGCGTGTGGCGGTGACGGTCTGCCCCGTGATACTCGTGCTCCAGCCTGTGCCGCTGGCCGCCGTCGGCGTCAGCCCTGAAGGCAACGTGTCGGTCACCGTCACCAAGCCGGCGCTCGACCCGCGGCCGATGTTGTCGACCGTGATCGTGTAGTTGTCGGCGACGTCCCCCTGCCGGAAGGCACCCGTATGGCTCGCGGTGAGCGTGAGGTCGGCAACCGGGGGGATAATCGTCGTCGGGTCGCTGGCCGTGTCATTGGCGGTGTTCAACTCGCCGCCGCCGGCGACTTGCGCGGTGTTGATGACGCTGGCCGGAGCGTTGTTGGAAACGCTGACGGTGAGAGTCAACGCCGGATAGCTTCCGCCGTTGGCCAGAATATCGCTCCGCGTGGCGGTGACGGTCTGCCCCGCGATGCTCGTGTTCCAGCCAGTCCCGCTGGCCGCGGTCGGCGTCAGTCCCGTCGGCAGCGTGCCGGTGACCGTCACCAGTCCGGTCGTCGGCCCGGGGCCAACATTGTTGACCGTGATCGTGTACGTGTCGGCGCTGTCGCCTTGCTGGAAAACGCC